>CAIXUF010001084.1 GCA_903922535.1 Candidatus Hydrogenedentota bacterium | reverse complement strand
ACGGAACCGCGGGGCGGGGGCATTGACATCATTCATGGATATAATTGTACTAATAATCTCACTAAATGTCAATAGGCAAAAATTCACAGGCTCAGAGCGCAGCGAAGCATCTCCGCTCTCCCCACGCCAGGCAGCCCGACGTGCCAACCGCCGGTCCAGTCACACGGAGATGCTTCGCTTCGCTCAGAATGACTTGTAGGCACCCAATGCGTGGAGACGGCACCCTGCAATGACGGTCGTGGACCCAAGCGGGGGCGCGCAGCCCTTGAACGACCGTCAGACATTGGTTGGGGCGGTCGCGCAGCATTTCCGCCACATCTCTCGATACGCCGCCTCGACATTGCGGGTGAAACCACGGGCGTCCATCAGGGGCGATTGTTCCATCCGCTGTCGCAGCGTCGTCCGCAGGTGATTCAGTCGGGGAAGATCGTTGGCCAGCGCACTTGCGATCTGCACATAATCTGATTCCGATTGCGCCACCAGTTCCGGCAGGCCGACATTGGAGAGCAGGCTCACGCCCACGCGCGACACATGCGTTGGCCCGGCCAATGTGATGACCGGAACCCCCATCCACAACGCTTCGCAGGTCGTGGTTGTGCCGTGATAGGAGAAGGTGTCCAGGGCGATGTCCATCCTGCCGTAGAGATCCATGTGCCCGGCAAACTCCGGCTCGTAGCCACGCAATTCCAGCCGCTCCGGGCCAACACCTTCATCGCCCAGAATCCGCCGGACACGCCGGCGCAGACTTTCGCTGCCCAGACCCATCGCCTTGAGCAGCAACCGGGATTCGGGCACGGCCCGCAGAATCCGGCCCCACAGCCGGAGCATCGGCTCCGTCACCTTGGCGAAAGTATTGAAGCAACCAAAGGTGATCGGACCTTCCTGCCGCCCGGTGATCGGCGGACTCAGGGGCGACCAATAGCACCACCCACACGGGGCGAGACAGATCAACTGTTCGGAATAATATTGCCCCGTCTGCCCCGGAGGGTCGGCGAAAGCATCGGTCAGACGGTAGTCGATGGTGCTCAGGCCGGTGGTGTTCGGATAGCCGAGATAAGTCGCCTGCACTGGCGCCGGTTTGCGGGCAAAGACCAAGAGGCGATTGTGGGCAGTGTGGCCGGCCAAATCCACCAAAATATCAATCCGGTCCTGGCGGATCAGGTCGGCCGCCGCACTGTCCGAAAGACCCACAATGTTTCGCCAGCCGTCGGTACATGCCCGCAAACGCTGCGTCATGGTATCCGGGACAGGCACCTGGGCATAGGCAAACACCTCGAAATGGTTCTTGTCATGATGCTCCAACAAGGGAAGCAGGAATCGGCCCACGGAATGCTTGCGGAAATCCGGGGAGACATAGCCGACGCGCAGGCGGCGATGAGGGTTGCGGTCATTCAAATGGGGTTGGATAAATTGCTTGAATGGCGCGGCGTGCCGGCCGTCCCAGCGGCGGTGCTCCTCGGAGATGGCCTGTGCTTCATTGTCAGGATGATAGTGCAACGCGAAGAGGAGGTTGCTGTGGGCGTCAACATAGCCGGGATTGAGGGCAAGAGACTGGCGGAAGGCGGCCATGGCCTCATCGAGTTGCCCCGTGTCCACCAGCACCATGCCCAGATTGTTATAGGTATCGGGCATGTTGGGATTGCGGGCGATGTCCTCATAATAGGCGGCGATGGCCTCGTCCGGTTGGCCCTTGGCCTTCAGAGCATTGCCGAGATTGTTGCGGGCGTCAGAGTAGCCAGGTTTGAGAGCAATGGCCTGACGAAAAGCGGCGATAGCCTCGTCCAATTGCCCCTTGTCTTGCAGGACATTGCCGAGGTTGTAATGGGTTTCCGGCAAGTTGGAATTGAGGGCAATGGCCTGACGCAAAGCGGCAACCGCCTCGTCCGGTTGTCCACTGTCGCTCAAGGTGTT
>CAIXUF010001083.1 GCA_903922535.1 Candidatus Hydrogenedentota bacterium | reverse complement strand
TAGAACTGGTGGGCACGGA
Organism: Candidatus Hydrogenedentota bacterium; assembly: GCA_903922535.1. The sequence goes on along the minus strand of CAIXUF010001083.1, from coordinate 16,197 downwards.
CCCGCTGACGGACATCGCGGTCATCAAGCTGAAGAACACCAACGGCCGGGTGTTCCCGGTGGCCTCCTTTGGCGACTCGTCGGCCATGCGCGTGGGGGATCACGTGCTGGCAATGGGCTGTCCGCTGGCATTGTCGCAGTCGGTGACGCTCGGAATTCTGAGCAACACTGAAATGACGATGCCGGAATGGATGGGCAAGTACGGCGGCGGCATGAAGCAGGACGGCGAGAATGTGGGCTCGCTGGTGCGCTGGCTGGGCCACGACGCGGAGATTTTCGGGGGCAACTCAGGCGGGCCGCTGGTGACGCTGGGCGGCGAGGTCATCGGCATCAACGAGATTAAACTGGGGCTGAGCGGCGCGATTCCGGGAAACCTTGCGCGGGAGGTGGCGGAGGCGCTCATGGCCAACGGCCAGGTGAAACGCGCCTGGCTGGGGGTTGAGGTGCAGCCCCGGCTGAAGTCCGACGGGCACACGACGGGCGCGCTTATCGGCGGCGTCGTTGCGGGCTCTCCGGCCGACAAGGCCGGGTTGAAGGCGGGCGACTATATGGTGGAACTGGCGGGCACGCCGGTGGATGTGAAGTTTTCGGTGCAGTTGCCGGACTTTAACCGGCTTGTTGCCGGACTGGCCCTCGGCCAGCCGGTAACAGCCAAGGTGGAGCGCGCCGGCGCGGTGACGGAACTCACCGTGACCCCGGCGGAGCGCGAACCGGTGCAGTTGAAACAGTTTGAGCAGCCGCAGTGGGGCCTGACTTTTCGCGACCTGTCCTTCATGATGGCGCGGGAAATGAAGCGCGACAGCACGGACGGCGTTTTGGTCACGTCGGTGCGTCCGGGCGGGGCCTCCGGCGAGGCCAAACCGGCGCTGCAGGGGCAGGATGTGATCGTTGCGGTGGGCGGCAAGCCGGTGAAAAGCGTGGGCGACCTGATGGCGGCCACCGAGGAAATCACCAAGGGCAAGGACGAGCCGGTGCCAACGCTGGTGACCTTTGAACGCAAGACCCAGCGCTTTGAAACGGTGGTGAGCGTCGGCCTCAAAGAGCTGATTGATCCGGGGCTGGAGGCGAAAAGGGCGTGGCTGCCCGTGGAGACGCAGGTCATCACCCGCGACCTGGCGGAGCAGATGGGCGCGGCGGGGCTCACGGGCTTCCGTGTGACGCACGTGTACCGCGACAGCACGGCGGCCAAGGCGGGTGTCCAGGTGGGCGACTTGATTCTCGCAGTGGACGGCACCAAGATGACGGCCAACCGCCCGGAGGACGGCGAGGACCTCGCCGCCTTTGTCCGGCAGTACAGCGTGGGCGCCACGGCCGAACTCCAGATTCTGCGCGGCACGGAGGAAGTGAAGGCGGCGGTGGAACTGGTGCGGGCGCCCAAACTGGCCCGCGAGATGAAGCGCTTTCGCGACGACGTGTTTGAATTCACCGTCCGTGACATCACCATGTTCGACATCGCGTCGGAGCGCTGGCGCGAGGACCAGCAGGGTGTTCTTGTCGAGCAGGTGCGGCCGGGCGGCTGGGCCTCGCTGGGGATGGTCCAGAACGGCGACCTGCTGCTTGAGATCAACGGCGCGGCCGTGGCCGACGTGACCGCCGTGAAGGAGACCATGTCCAAGGTCGCCGAGAGCATGGCCGACTCGGTGGTGTTCAAAGTGCTTCGCGGCATTCACACGGTCTATATTGAGCTGGAGCCGCGCTGGGACAAAAAGCAGGGGGGCTAAGCAGATGACTGACCGGATAGTGCTGGCAGGGCAGACCGCGCTGGTAACCGGCGCGGGGCGCAGGCTGGGCCGTGCCGTGGCCCTTGCCCTTGCGCGGGCGGGCGCGAATGTGGCGATCCACTACCGAGCCTCCGCCGCCGAAGCGGAAGCCACGGCCGCCGAGGCGAACCTGCTTGGCGCGCGCACGTGGCTCTTTGAAGCCGACCTGTCGAACCCCGCAACGGCGGCGGAACTGGTGGAGCGCGCCGCCGCCGAGACCGGCGGACTGGACATCCTGGTCAACAACGCGAGCCTGTTCAGCGAGTGCGCCTTTGCGGACAGCACCGCGGAAGCGGTGCTGGAGAACGTGAACGTGAACGCGCTGGCACCGATGTACGCCGCGCGCGCCTTTGCGGCGCAGCAGCGGCCGGGTGCGATTGTGAATATGATCGACGCGCTGGCGGCCGACTATGACCGCAAGCATGTCCCCTACCACCTGGCCAAACGCATGCTGCTGACGCTCACGAGCATCATGGCCATCGAGTTTGCGCCGCTGGTGCGGGTGAATGCGGTGGCGCCCGGTCTCGTGCTGCCGCCGGAAGGCAGGGACACCGGTTATCTTGAATCGCTGAAACACACGAACCCGCTGAATCGTTATGGTTCGGAGGGCGGTGTGGCCGACGCGGTGCTCTACCTGCTGCGTGCCGGGTTTGTCACCGGCCAGACACTGTACGTGGACGGCGGCCGGCATCTTCGGGGGAATATCTATGGATAAGATTCACATTCGGGACCTTCAGGTGCGGTGCGTGGTGGGCATTTACCCCGAAGAGCGCGAGGCACGGCAGGACGTTGTCATCAACGTGACCCTGCACGCAGACTACGGGGACGCCTGCCTGAGCGACCGCATCGAGGACACCGTGGACTACAAGGAGGTCAAGAAGCGGATCGTGGCCATGGCCGAGGCGTCGGAATACTTCCTTCTGGAACGGCTGGCCGAGGAGGTCGCCAATGTCTGCCTGGCGAACCCGCGCGTTTCCCGCGCCGACGTCATTCTGGACAAGCCGGGGGCCTTGCGTTTCGCGCGCAGCGTGGCCGTGGAAATCTCCCGGACCCGGCCGGGGTTGACTTAGACGGTGTCAGGCACGATCTGCCATATCTCCGTGGCGGGGAACCTGGACCCGGAACAGAATTTGCCCAAAGCGCTGGATCTGCTGAAGAAACGCACCGAACTTGTGGCACTGTCCACCTTTTACCGAACCGCAGCCATTGGACGGCCGGAACAGCCCGAGTACCTGAACGGTGTGGCTGTGGTACGTTTCGGCGGCGACGCGCGCACGCTCAGGCTGGCCGTGCTGCGCGTCATCGAAATGCTAATGGGACGGATACGCACGGCAGACCGCTATGCGGCCCGGACGATTGATTTGGACCTGCTGCTGTTTGGAGACGAGATCATGGACCAGGACGGGCTGGTGTTGCCCGACCCCGACCTGTGGCGCCGCCCCTTTCTGGCGGCGGCCGTGCTTGAACTGGCTCCGGATCTTGTAGTTCCGGGCACCGGACGCCCCCTGCGGGAACTGGCCGATTTGGAGGCCGTCGCGCGGCTGGAACCCGCACGGGAATTCACCCGCGCGACACTGGAAAGGCTTGGATTATGAATGTTGAACGCGCCGCGGAACTCATCCGCGAGCTGTTGAAAGAAATGGGTGAGGACCCGGACCGCGAAGGACTGCTCAAAACGCCCATGCGCTACGCCAAGGCGCTGGATTTCCTGACCTCGGGATACCGCAAGGACATTCACGAGATCATCAACGGCGCGATCTTCGAGGCAGAGTCCAACAACATGGTCATCTCGCGGGACATTGAACTGTACAGCCTGTGCGAACACCACATGCTGCCCTTCTTCGGCCGGGTGCATGTGGGGTACATCGCCCGAAAGAAAGTGCTTGGCCTGAGCAAGATCGCCCGCATCGTCGATTTCTATGCGCGGCGGCTGCAAATCCAGGACCGGCTTACGGCGCAGATTGCGCGGGCGATCATGGACCACACCAAGGCGGAAGGGGTGGGTGTGGTGGTAGAATGTCGCCATCTGTGCACCATGATGCGCGGTGTGGAGAAGCAGAATTCGGTGATGACCACGTCGTCGGTGCTGGGCAGTTTTCATGATGATGCGATTACGCGGACGGAGTTCCTCCAGTTGATTAACCGGGATGTGAGCAGATGAGGAGTTGCAAATTGAGAATTACGAATTACAGATTAAGCGGCATTGGCAGCACCTGTCACGCATCCGCAGGCCGGTCGCCGTTTCTGTGCTTGATTGTCATGCTGTCGTTGTTTTCTGCCGGCTGTATCGATTTGTCATATGCCGGTCCCGTGATGTCTTTGCCAAAGCAGCCGCGGCAAGGCGGCGTGTATGTGGTGGCGCATCGGGGCGCGCACGTGGGCATTCCGGAGAACACCCTGGCCGCATATGCCAAGGCGATTGAACTGGGCGCGGACTTTGTCGAAATCGACACCCGCACCACGAAAGACGGCCACATCGTCAGCATGCACAACAGCGAAGTGGATGGCTATACGAAGGACGCCAAGGGTCCGGTAAAGAACTTCACCTTGGCCGAACTGAAAGCCATGGATATTGGCAGCCGCGTGGGTCCCGAATGGAAGAATGAACGGATTCCCGAACTGGGTGAAATCCTGGATCTGTGCAAGGGCAAGATCGGCGTCTATATTGATCTCAAGGCCGCGAATGTGGAGCAGATTGTCAAGATGTTGCGCGAGCGCGGAATGGAACGCGACTGCGTCTGGTATGCGGGCGGTTCGGAGATAACCGACCTGCAGAAGGCCTGCCCGGAATGTTTCCCCATGCCGGAGCCGGACTCGAAGGACGAACTGCAACGGATGCTGGACACGTTCAAACTCGTCGTCGTCGCATCCAGTTTCAAGACGTTGACGCCAGCCTTCGTGGAGACCTGCCACAACAGCCACGCGGCCGTCATTGTGGATGACCTGGGACCCGTCACCTGGATGCCGCTGCTGGAATGGAAGGTGGACGGCATCCAGACGGACGAGCCCGGAGCACTGATCACGGTGTTGAAGGAGCGCGGAACGAAATGAGCGAGACCGGCCATACCTACACGGAGCGGGTGCTGGAAGCGCTGACGCTGGCCTTCGAACTGCACGGCGGGCAGCGGCGGCGGGGGCCGGAGCGGGTCCCCTATGTGACGCACCTGCTGGGCGTGGCCTCCATCGTGGGCGAGTACGGCGGCGACGAGGACCTGTTCATCGCGGCGCTGCTGCACGATGCGGCGGAGGACCAGGGCGGCCAAAAAACGCTCGACCGCATCGGCGAAGAGTTCGGCCCCCGCGTGGCCGAACTGGTGCTGGCGTGCAGCGACACGCTGGAAATGCCCAAACCGCCCTGGCGCGAGCGCAAGGAAAAGCACCTGGCAGAGGCGGCCACGGCCGGTCCGGACGTGCGGCTCATTGTCGCGGCGGACAAGCTGCACAACATGCGCTCCGTCTACCGGGGCCTGCGCCAGCACGGCGAGGACACCTGGAAGGTGTTTAAGGGCGGCCGCGAGGGCAGCCTGTGGTATTACGAGTCCATGTATGAGGCGCTCTGCCAGGGATGGGACCATCCCATATTGGAGACGCTGAAGGAGCAGTTGGACGCGCTGAAGGGGCTGGCGGCGCAGGAAGACTGAAGCCAACCCATCATTCCGAAAACGTCCGTTCGACTGGCTTGACAAACTTGCGTCATGGACTCTACGGACGAAATGGACTTTATGGACGAGATGGACGTGCATCTGATTCACCCACCTATTGCGTCCATGCTGTCCATGTCGTCCATATCGTCCATAAAGTCCATTGCCTCAATAGTCCTGGGCGATGCCCCGCAGAATAGCCGCCTCTATGGGAGCACGAATCCCGATGGAACTAAGGGTTTCCCGCATTCTATAGTGAGGAACATTCCGCAAACGAAAGGATTTGTGATGCTCCGCTGTGCTTGCTTTATCCTGTGTGCCCTTCTTTTTCTGAACCACCCAGCCTCCGCACAGACCGTTAAATGGTCTTATCCCACCAAAACCATGGCCACCCCCCCCACGCTGTATCCTGATGCGGAGAATCCGACCGGCGTTATCACGGCGGTCGGCACGGAGGTGTTCCTGCTGGACGGCACGGGAAAGGCCGTGTGGACCGAGACGCTTCCAGCAAACGTGGCGCAGCCGCTGGCGGTGGCGGACATTGACGGCAAGGGCGATCCGGAGGCGCTGGTGGTGCTTGCAAACGGCATGGTGGTCTGTCTGGACAGTATGGGCAAAACCCGCTGGACGGCTGACTTGCAGGCGCAAAAGCAGGGCCTGCAAATGCCCGCCGTAAGTGATGTGCACCCCTCACCGGGTTTGGAAACCGTGGTCAGCCGGTTGGACGGCTGGGTGTACTGTCTTGCATCCGACGGCCATGTGCTTTGGCGCTTTTTCGGCGACCGGTTCCGCGCGGGCATTCCGGCCATCGGCGACGCGGACAGCGACGGCTTCGCGGAAATCGTCTATGGCACGGACAACGGCAACCTCTACTGTCTCGATGGGTTCGGCGCGGTGAAGTGGCGCTTCACGGACAATACCATGACCTACGGGCGGTCCGGGATTAATCTGGCAGACCTGGAGCACAGCGGACACGTGGAGGTGCTGTTCACGCGGAGCAACGCAGGCAACAACACCTGCCTGACGGCCCTGGACGGCGGCACGGGAAAGCTGCTATGGCGCGTGAAGGATGAGATGCAGAGCTACGTGGCCCTTGCCACGGCGGACATGGACGGGGACGGGTTGCTGGAGGTGGTGCATGGGGACAAGGGCAATTTCCTCTATTGCACGGACCAGGACGGATCGGAGCGCTGGCGGCGCGAACTGGCCGGACGGGGCATCTTTTCGCCGCCGAGCATCGGCGATGTGGACGGCGACAACCACCCCGAGGTGCTGGTGGGCGTCCGTGACACGGACCCGGTCACCGGCGCGAGCCACTTTCTGGTGAGTGATGACGGAACAAAGGTCACGCCGCTGAAACTGGGCGGCAACGGCATTACCGCGACCGCGATGGGTGACTTGGACGGGGATGGCGTGCTGGAAGCCATCGTCTGCCTGCCCGACGCGGTGCAGTGCATTGCTTGGGGCGGCAAAGGCCGCGTTGTGTGGCCCTCGCAGCGCGGCGATTCGGCGCTGACCGGCCGGGGCAATGTCGCACCGGGCGTGCCCGTTGCCGTTCCGGCCAAGCCGGTCGAGGGAATGCATCTGGACATTTACGGGTTCGTCGTCGGCGACAATGAAGTCCACGCCGTTTGGACCACACCCGCGCCGGATCAGGCCTTCATCGAGATTTCCGTTCGTCGAGCCGATGCCCTGTCAGAAATCCGTGTTGTGCCCGTGGTGTCCGGCGCAACGGACGCGATGCTATCGTTTCGTGTGCCCGTGCCCGGCATGACCGTGCTGGGCACGCAATTGCTCGCCTCCGGCCTGGCCGCGCCGCTCGCCGGGTTTGAGGGCGGTTTTGCCACCGAGGCGGAGGACGAGTGCGGCATGGACCGCCTGTCTGGTGACTGCAACAACGCCATCGCGGCAGGCAGGGGCGACGAGGTGGACGGTTTGTTGCTTGGCCTGACGCGTCTGACCGCGCATCGCGATCAGGTCCGCGGGCAGGCGGAGAAGAATCCACTCGACGCGGCCCTTGCGGAGGAGGCCACGGCGCTGCGCCGCGAGGCGACATGCCTTGCGCGCCGCGCCAACGCTCTGGCCGAGTTCTGGACGGGAGGAAACAGTGGCAGCTTCGTTTGCTGGCGGGATGACAATCCCTGGGACCCGTTCCCGCCCGATGAGTCGCCGGGAAGACTTGAGCCCGCGCCGCCGATCAAGATAACAGCATTTGGCGACGAGTCGGAGGATGCCGCGATCAATCTGCTCAACGTGACCGACCACGCAATGAATGTGCGCTGCGTGTTCAACAAGCCGAAATTCGGCGGCAACGCGCCCGACAAGGACCCGGAACTGGCCAATCACATCACGCTGCGGCGCGGCGTCATGGTGTCCGCGCCCAACGGCGGACAGGTGCTCGATGCGCTGCCCGAACTGGACCTGTCGCGTACCATCACGCTGTCCCCGCTGGAAACGTCACAACTGTGGCTGGTGGTGGACACGCACGGGCTGGAAGCGGGCATGCACACGGTGACGCTGTATTTGGGTTCACTGGAAGAAAGCTGCACACTGCGCGAAATTCCGGTGACCATCGAGGTACTGCCGGTGCGGCTGCCCGAGGGCGTGTATGCGCAGATGAACTGGGTGGGCGTGGACATCGCCGAGACTTCAGACCAGCAATTGAAGGACATGCTGGACCATGGGATGAGCGTGGCCTACGGTCCGCATCTGCCCGCCGTGCCGGTGGACGCGCAGGGCGCGGCGGCAGATGCGTCCGACTGGACCACCTTTGACAAGTCGTTGGACCGGCTGCCTGCGTGGTTCCAGTTGACCTTTGCGGGGCCGCCGTCGCTGCAATGGCCGGACGGCAAGGCCCCCGCGGCGGACAGCCCGGAAGCCAACCAGGGCTTCGCCACGGCGGTGCGCACCCTGGCGTCACACCTGGCGGAGAAAGGATGGGGCTATGATCGCTGGGTGTTCTACCCCTACGATGAGCCGTGGCTGACGGGACAGACGATCATTCCAGAGCTGCGCAAATTCTGCGAACGGGTGAAGGCCGTCGATCCCAAGATTCGCAATTATGCCGATCCGACGGGCATGATGCGCGTGCAGTACGTGGCGGAGTTCAAGGATTTGATCGACGTGTGGCAGCCCGAAGTGAACGTGCTCAAGCGCGACCCGGAACTGCTGCACTGGTTCCAGCAGAATTCCAAGACGCTCTGGGCATATGAGGCGACGGACCCAGGCAAGAACCTGCTGCCGCTGGGCTATTACCGCGCGTATGCGTGGACCGCGTGGAAGCTGGGGCTCAAGGGCTCGGGTTTCTGGTGCTACAAGTATCATGACACGTGGTGGCCGCTGGAGACGGCGGACTGGTCCGTGGTATACCAGACGGGCGACCAGGTGACACCGTCGCGTCGCTGGGAAGCCTGCCGTGACGGGCAGGAAGACTATCGCGCGCTCTACGCGCTGCGCGCGGAGGCGGAGAAGGCACGCGCGGCGGGCAAAGTTGCGGCGGCTGACCATGCGCTGGCCGCGATTGACGTGATGGTGGAACAGGTGGTGGGCGGACAGATCAAGGGCATTGACGAAATCACGCGGAAGACGCGGGATTACGAGATTGACTTCAACCTCATCAAACAGCAACGGGCGCGAATCGCCGCGGAGATCGCGGCGCTTCGGGCGGAGGAGGCAAAATGATGACCGCATGGGCAATTCTTGGACTGGCAATGATGCACGCAATGGAGCTGCCGGCGGGGCCCACCCCGGAACCGGTGCCCCTCCCCCACTTCCCCGACCGGCTGCACGCATTCGTGTGGTTCAACTGGCCGCTGGTGCCGGTGGACCGCATGGCGAAGGTGGTCGGCGCGGAACCGGGGCAGATCGCCGATCTTGCCAAGAGCATGGGCCTGCCGGAGCAGACGCCCATCTCGGACGCGGTGAAGCAGCGCGCATTCATCACGGTGATCCGCCGCAACTGGCACCTGCTGCCCTATGACCAGTTGCTGCAACTGCTCGACTGGACGCCCGATCAGCTTGCCTACACACTGCGTGAGGATGATTTCCTGTACATCAAGCTGGGCAGTCTGAAACCCAAGTGCGAACCGCTGCATTACAAGGCGCCGGAACCGGCCGTGGCGAAGCGCGCGGCGGAAATCGCGCAGATAGTTCAACAGGAATTCCCCGACGGCCTGGGTGGTGCGAAGGACCCACTGTTTGGATTCATTGACCGCCTGTCCGCGCCGCTGCCGCCGTCCGACGAAAAGCCCGCGACCAACATCTTCAGCCCGCGTTTCTGTTCGTCCTATTTCGCCATGTACGGCGACCCGTTGCTGGACGGTGCGCCCGAGTCCTTTCCCGACGGCTATCTCGACCAACTTTCGCGCACCGGTGTAAACGGCGTCTGGATGCAGGCTGTACTGTACAAACTGGCCGATTTCCCGTGGGACCCCTCGATGAGCGACCGCCGCATAGAGCGGCTGAGGAGCCTAGCCAGGCTGGTGGAACGGGCCAAGAGATATGGCATCGGCATCTATCTTTATCTGAACGAGCCGCGCGCCATGCCACTGTCGTTCTTCGAGAAACACCCCGACTTGAAGGGCGTCGAGGAAAGCGGCTTCGCCAGCATGTGCAGCAGTGCGCCCGAAGTGCGCGACTACCTGCGCAATGGTGTGGCGTCCATCTGCAAGGCCGTGCCCGATCTTGCCGGGTTCTTCACCATCAGCGCCTCGGAGAACCTGACCAACTGCTGGTCCCATTATGGCGGGGCCAACTGCCCGCGCTGCGCCAAGGAAGGCGGCCCGGCCGTGATTGCCGACCTACATAGGACGCTGCAGGAGGGCATCGACGCGGGCGGCGGCAAGGCCCGGCTCATCGCGTGGGACTGGGGCTGGAAAGACGACTGGCCCAAGCCCATCGTGGACGCGCTGCCCAAGCGCGTCTCGATGATGAGCGTGAGCGAATGGAGCATCCCCATCAACCGCGGCGGCGTGGACAGTGTCATCGGCGAGTACTCCCTGTCGACGCCCGGTCCGGGACCGCGCGCCACGAAGAACTGGGCGGTGGCGAAAGAAGCCGGGCTGAAGGTGCTGGCCAAGGTGCAGGCGAATGTGACCTGGGAACTGGCGTCGGTGCCCTATATCCCGGCGGTGGGACTGGCGGCACAGCACGCGTCGAATATGCGCGGCGCGGGTGTGGACGGGCTGATGCTGGGCTGGACGCTCGGCGGATGTCCCTCGCCGAATCTTGAGGTCTTTGCGGAGATGGGCCATGACACCGCACCGAATGTGGATGAGGTGCTCCGAATTGTGGCGCAGCGGCGTTTTGGCAAGGAGCTTGGCCCGATTGCCGTGGATGCATGGAAGACATGCAGCACGGCCTTTTCGGAATACCCCTACAACGGCAGCACGGTCTACATGGGTCCGCAGCACATGGGTCCGGCCAACCCGCTATGGGGCGCCCCCACCGGCTATGCCGCGACGATGGTGGGCCTCCCCTATGATGGACTGGACGCATGGCGGGGGAATTTTCCTGCGGATGTCTTCATAGGGCAGTTCAGCAAGATGGCCGACGGATTCGATCAGGCGGTGGCGCTCCTGCGCGCCGCGGCGAAGGACCGGACGGCGGACGAGCCGAACACCAAGGCGCTCTTGGAAGAAACCGTCGTCGCCGAGGCATGCGCCATTCATTTCCGCAGTGTGGCCAACCAGTCCGCGTTTGTGTCGGCCAGAAATGCGCTGGAGAAGGCCAAGACGCCGGAGGCGCGAGGCGCGTTGCTGGCAAAGGCGGAAGAGGCGCTACGCAGCGAACTCGCGCTGGCCAAGCGGCTGTACGCGCTCCAGACCGCCGATTCGCGCATCGGCTACGAGGCGTCGAACCATTACTTCTATGTGCCGGTAGACCTTGCGGCCAAGGTGATCAACGTGCGCTACCTGCTGGACACGTGGCTGCCGGAACAGAAGAAGCAATAGGTGAAAGACCCCAGGGAAAGCATTCAAAGGAGGCTGCGGGACTTGCTCATTCCCGTGGTCGCAATGGCAGGGATTCTGTCCGCTCCTGCGGCCCTGTCCGCGCAACTTGAACCGCCAACATACGCATCGATTGCATCCGGCCCGGCCCGGTGCATTCCGGTGCAGGGTCGGCCTTTCTGGTTCACTCTCGGCGGGGGATCTGAAAGTGCGCCCCACATGCGCACACTGGAGAAGAGGCTCCTGGCCGACCCTGAGCCCGCCCAATGCGGCGTGGGCGAATGGGGCTACTCCTTCCACAACCTGAAGAACGGGCAGCCGGACGGCGCGGGATACAAGCACTTTGGCGGCTACCCGACGCCGCCCCAATCCCGCGCCGAGGCCCTTGACTGCGTGCGCCGTTATTACCTGCACCTGCGGGAGGACGCACTGGCGAAGGCAACCGCCGAACAGCGTGCCTGCTTCGTCTCGGTCAACGGCCACTACTGCTACCAGCACTATGCCTGTGAATGGGGCTGCGACGTGGTGGGAAGCGAGGTGGGCGAGAACATCAACAGCATCCAGGCGCACATCGCCTTCACGCGCGGCGCGGCCCGCCAGTACGGCAAGCCCTGGCTGATCGACTTTTCCTCCTGGTACGGCCCTTCCATGTTTGATGAGGACCCAAAGCGCACCTGGGGCCAAAATTCGGGTCCCACAAACGGCCATTCAATCAGTCTGCACGCGCGGACCTATTACGCGGCGTACATGGCCGGCGCGAACGTGGTGGTCGCCGAAGGCGGCTGGCTAAACGGCTTCACGTCACAGGAGCCGGGGCCGGATGGCACGCTAACCTTGTCGTCGCTGGGAGAAAAAGCTGCTGAGTTCTACCGCTTCACACGGCACCATCCGGACCGCGGTGTTGCTTACGCGCCGGTTGCCCTGCTGCTGCCCTTTGACCACGGTATCTACCCGGGATTCGGCAAGAAACTGTCCTGGAACGCCTTTCCCTACACGCCGGGCGACCAGCGCATCTTGGACGCGTTGAACGTCCTGTTTCCGGGCAGCCTGGGCGATCCCGACCAGCCGGAACGGCCCGACCGTCAACCGGGAAATCCGGACTGGAAAGATCCGGACTACATGCACACGGAAGCGCTCCGGCTGGTGGCTTCGCCCTGTGGCGACATCGCGGACGTACTGCTGGCCAAAGCGTCTGCGGAAGTGCTGCGCAGCTATCCGGTCCTTGTTCCGGTGGGTGATTTCGCGCCCGACAGCGGACTGGCCCAACGGCTGGACCAGTACGTTTCAGGCGGCGGCACGCTGCTGCTCGATGCGGCGGACAAGGCGACCGGCCTGCTGCCGAAAGAAGTTGCCGAAACGCTGGGTGCACCGGAGCCGAACGGTTACACGCGTGGCCGGCATGGCGAAGGCGAGGTGTTTGTGCTCGATTCGTCGAAACCGGAACATCCCACCGCGGAACGCCCCCTGGCAAAGGCCTTGGCGGCGATTACGCGCGACCTGATCCCCTTCACGGTTTCCGGTCGTGTTGAAGCCCTGTTCAACCGCACGGAAACCGGATGGCTGATTACTGTGGTGAACAATGAGGGCATCACCAAGACCTTCCGCGAGCCGCCTGTCATCAATGCGGCCGCTGAACAGGCAGTAACTGTCGAAGGACGCGGCAGGCAGAAAGTTAATCACGCCGTGCTTTGGGGTGTTGACACCGACCAGGAACTGGATCCGGCCCACATCACTTTTCGCGTGCCGCCCGGTGAGGTGCGTGTGGTGTGTCTGAGCGTTGACAGCGCAGGCGGGAGTACCCCTGCCGACTGAAGAACACACGAAAGGATGTGTGGAAAATTACGGACAAACAGATTGATGAAATGTCAAAGGCCCTGCATGCTGATTTGCAGAAGGCAGTGAAGCAAATGCTGCAACGCCTGACAATCGAAGGGCAGGTGATTATTGCTGAGATCATTTCCAAACGTTTCGGGCGGCTCGTCTGGCAGGGGGACGCACTTCGTGAACAGAAGGGGCTTCGCAGTGAGTGGTAAGGTTTACGTGGATAACGCTGACGCCCTTATTCCAAAGTTATAGTAATAGCACCACGGGTTTCTTTTTGATGATGGACAGTATGGACAGAATGGACTCGATGGACAAAATGGACGCAAAACAGAATCAGCCGTCAGGTTGGTCTGTATCGTCCATTTTCGTCCATTACTTTGACGCGGCTGGACCGTTGTCAGCCTTTCCAAACTGGATTGCATAAAGATCCGCGTCTTTCATTACGAAACGGAGCCGCACGGGTTGGCCCGCGAGTTCGGCCAATGACTTCCCGTCCTTCCAATGCACCGGCCGGTCCAGAAAGTCGCCAAAGAACTCGTCGCACTGGTCCGCGGTGAAGCCGTCCACAGGCTTGCCGGCGGCATCCTGCACTTCCACGCGCATGCTGCCGGCGGCGGAGGTGGCGTAGTTGAGGAGCAGCGCGTCGCCCTCAAAGAGGAGCGGTTTGGTGATCATCTCGCCGCCGCTGTAGGGTGCCTTGACTGAGGCGAATCCGTCGGGGCGCATGGGATAGCGCACGAGGTGGCCGGTGGGCTGGCCATAGTTGCGCTGGACGAACACGGACATTTCATTCTTGCCGGTGGGCACGATGCCGCAGGCCGGATAGTTGGTGCGCGAGGTCCAGTTTTCCGGGCCGAGCCCGGGGCGGATGAAGCCTTCCAGGAAAGTGCGGTCATAACTGTTGCCGCCGCGGCTGGTCATGAGCACGTTGTCCGAACAGTCGCCGCCGTAACTGCCCTGGATTCCGAGCCGTGCGGCCACTTCGTCCGAGACCAGTTTTCGGCCCGGCATAAAACGCGCGGCGACGGAGACGTAGAGCTGCGGGGCGCGGTAGTAGGGCTGGGTCTGGTTGGTGTAGAGGTGCTCCCATGGCGCGGAGCCCTTGTCCATGACCACCGGCTCGGACCAGTTCAGGAAGTCGGGCGACGTGGTGCGGCTGATCCAGCGGAACCCGCCGTAGGTGTTTTCCGTCCAAGTGCGGAAATAGCAGACGTAGCACTGTTCCAGTTCGGACCAGAAGGCCACGTTTTGGGAGTCAAAAGCGCCCTTGGTGATGACGGCTTCCTTCAGGGTGTCCCAGTGCAGGCCGTCGGCGGAGACAAAGGCCGTCAACCCCTTTTCCGAGGTTCCGGCCAGGGCCTTGTAACGCTCCGCCGGGGGCACGCCCGGCTTGGCGTCGAGGAAGGGGGCGAAGTTGTGCGAGAAGGGGGCATGGTTCGCAAAGATGACATTGTTCTCTCGCGTTCCGCGTACCTCGAAAATGCCCAGGTTCGGCTTGACCCAGTAGTGCCCGTCGAGGCTTTCGGCGTAGCAGGTCACTTCGGAAGTCGAGCCGTCCTTGTTGTCGTCGGGGAGGCCGCGGTAGTACATGCGGTAACGGTCCGCATCTTTGAAGACGGTCACATAGCCGCAGTATCTTCCCTCCCAAGGGGCGTCAAAACGGAGCACCGTCTCCCCCGCCTGGATGGGACAGAGCGCGTGGATGGTGCCTGTCAGGGTGTCGATGATCATCCGGTCCACCAGCGGTTCCAGGCGGGCGCCGATGTTCACCGGTTCGGCGGGCGTTTGCGCGAACGCCGCACAGGCCGCAGTGAGCAAGACTGTCATGATGAGAGGAACGGTCGTTTTCAAGAGAGACTCCTTCCTGTGTGCTCTGCTGTCACGGTTTCGGGACGTTTGCGGGCGACAAGCGGGAGATTGCCCCCTTCGAGCGGACGGTACTTTGGGGTCACCCCCACGTACGCCTCAAACTTGTCCGTGATTTCCCGCCAGTCGCTTTCGAGGTCACCCGTAGTGTGGAACAGGTCGGCCACGCCGATCCATTTTTCGCGGTAGTTCATGATGCCGAACTGAATGGGCACGCCGGCCCCGTTGGCAATGCGGTAGAAGCCCAGTTTCCAGAACTGCACCCCCTTCGTCGTGCCTTCGGGCGTGACAACGACGTAGATCTTTTCGCTTTCCTGGATGACCTGCACCATTTGATCAACGATGCCGACGGGAGAGCTGCGGTTGATGGGTATGGCGCCCATCCAGCGAAGGAGCACGCCCAGCGGCCACCAGAACATGGTGTCCTTCATCATGAAGACGCCGGGGATGCCGAGCGCCATGGAGGCGGCGAAGGTGAGCGGGAAGTCCCAGTAGGAGGTGTGCGGCGCGCAGGCGATCACGCACTTGTCCACATTGGGATGCTTTCCCACCAGCCGCCAGCCGATGAGTGTCAGCAACGCCCGGCCGATCCTGCGGGTGGTGGGCCCGAACTCGGTTCGTTTCTTTGTGCGGTGGTGGATGGGGATGTCGGTGTTCTTCGCCATGTTTCGTGCCCGGTGTCTTTGGATTAATCCCGACTCGCGTAAACAAGGTTCCTCGGGGCGCTATTCGCCCCTGTACGCCGGGGCTGTAAGGTATCACCTTGCGCCCGTGTTTTCCAAGTGCGGGGGCGTGTGGTCGTGAATTTGACACCACAAAAGGGGAGGCACAAAAGAAGCGCGCCGCTTGATGCGGGCGACGCGGCCAGTCGTGATTCGTTGAACTTTGTTCTTCAGAAATCCGCGGGTAGCGCGTTGAGCTGCTCCATCGTGAAGATGGGACCTTCCTTGCACACATACACCGGGCCGCAATTGCAGCGGCCACATTTGCCGACACCGCATTTCATGCGGTTTTCGAGGCTGGTGTAGATGTCCGGCGCGGCCACACCTATTTTGTCGAGCACGGGCAGGGTGTACTTGATCATGATCGGCGGGCCGATGACGAGCGCGGCGGTGTTGCCCGCCGGAACGTTGGCCGCCGCGAGGACGTTGGGGATGAG
>CAIXUF010001082.1 GCA_903922535.1 Candidatus Hydrogenedentota bacterium | reverse complement strand
CGCAGGGCAAAGCAGGCCGCGGCTGCCGCTGCCCGACCCGAACATCCCCGCGCCGGGCTTTTGGACCGTGCGCGCCCGCGCCCGCGAACTGATCGCGCTGGCGGGGTTCGTGTGGGTCATTGCGGCACTGCTCGCCGCCCATTTCACGCGCCTTGATGTGCCGGTGCCGACTGCGGTGACGGCGCAGGCCGCCGAACAGCCGAAGGAGCAGCCGCCCGCCGCCCCGGCGGCGACCTGGCCCGATTGGGCAACCGTGAAGAAGAACTGGCCGTCCTTCCGCGGACCGGGTTCCTACGGCGTGGCGCAGTTCACCACCGCGCCGGTGGATTGGGACGTGGAAAGCGGCAAGAACATCAAGTGGAAAACGGAGGTGCCGTTGCCCGCGCCGAATTCGCCCGTGGTGTGGGACAAGCGCGTCTTCCTGAGCGGCGCGACCGCGGAGAAGCGGGAGATTTACTGCCTCGACGGCGACGGCGGGCAGTTGCTCTGGACCTATGCGCTGGAGAAATTCCCCGGCACGCCCGACACGCCGCCCAAGATCAGCGAAGAGACCAGCTTCGCCGCGCCCACAATGGCCGTGCAGGGCGACCGCGCCTGCGCGATTTTCGCCAACGGTGATCTGGCCTGCGTCGATTTCAACGGCAAGCTGCTCTGGGGCAAGAACCTTGGCGTGCCGGACAACCACTACGGCCACGCCTCGTCGCTCATCGCCTTTCAGAACCTGCTGCTGGTCCAGTATGACCAGAAGGCGAATGGCCGGCTGATCGCGCTGGATTTGCGGGACGGGAAAGAAGTCTACACGGCCAAACGCGGCATCATCTCCTGGTCCTCGCCAGCCTGCGTGGAAACGCCCGCCGGGTTCCAGTTGGTGCTGAACTCGTCCAAGGACGTGACCGCCTACGAGCCACTGACGGGCAAGCAACTGTGGCAGTTGAAATGCCTCAGCGGCGAGGTGGCCCCCAGTCCGGCCTACGGCGCGGACATGTTCTTCGTCGCCAACGACTATGCCACCGCCACGGCCATCAAATTCGCCGAGGGCAAGACACCGCCCGAACCGGAAATCGCGTGGAAGTATGAGGATGCGCTTCCGGACACGTCGAGCCCGGTGGGCACGGGCACGCATTTTTACATCAGCACGGCGCGCGGGGAAATCGTCTGCCTCGACGCCAAGACCGGCACACAGGCGTGGTTGCAGGAGGGCGAGGAGGGCTTCAACGCATCGCCCATCGTCGTGGGCGACCGCATCTATCTCGTTGACCGGAAGGGCGTGGTAACGATATTCAAAGACAGCGCCACTTTCGAGAAGATCGGCAGTCCGTCGCTGGGCGAGGAAAGTTTCGCCACGCCGGCGTTCCTGGACGGGCGCATCTACGCCCGCACCGCCACCAAACTGATCTGCATTGCGGCGGGCTGAGATGGAACCGGAACCGCGACCAGAAGACATTGACGCGATCACCGCACGCTGCGGCCGGGGCCGCGACGCGGTCATCCCGATCCTGCAGGCGATTCAGCGGCAGCACCGCTGGCTCCCCGAAGCCGCGCTGCGGCATGTCTGCGAAACCACCGAGATCGCGCCCGCCGACATCCAGAGCGTGGCCACGTTCTTTCCCCAGTTCCGCTTCCGTCCCGCGGGCAGGCACACGGTCTGCGTGTGCGACGGCACCGCCTGCCACCTCAAGGGCTCCGAGACGGTGCAGGACGCCGTTGCGAAGGAACTGGGCCT
>CAIXUF010001081.1 GCA_903922535.1 Candidatus Hydrogenedentota bacterium | reverse complement strand
CTCTCCGGCATCGCTGGCGGCAGCGGTGCGGGTGGCGGCGGCGCGGGCGGCGCGGGCGGCGCGGGCGGCAGTGGTGCCGCCGGTGCGGCGGGCGGCAACGGCGGCAACGGCGGTGTTGCCGGCTGCGGCGTGCCCGGCATGGTCAAATTGCAGGGTTCGGTGGTTCTTGCCGGCGGCGTGACGGTGCGGGGGCGCAACGGCGGTGGCGGGACGAACGAGAAGGGCGTTGTCACGCTGATTTCCAATGTGAACGCGGCGCGCCTGGCCTCCCACATGCCGGTTTGCACCGGGATGGACAGCGGCGCCGCGACGAACAATGCCGTGCTTGCCGGTGCCGTCGCCTTTGATGGGGCGGCGGACCACCCGTTCATCGGCGAAATGGCTTCGGGCGCGGCCGCCACGGCGGGTGTGCTGAAACCCGCCTTCTGGAACCGGGACGCGGTGGCTTTTACGGGTGGACCGGCGGTGGAAGTGGTGCGGCTGGGCGGCGCGGACAGCGTGTTTTCCGGCTATGACCAGGTGTTTGTGAAGAACAACAGCGGTTCCACGGCCCCGCTGGGGGTCAGCGAGAACGGCGGCGCGCCGGTGCTGGTCGGCATGCTTGCCCCGGGCGAGGTGTGGACCTCCACCGTGGGCAGTGCCGGCACCCTCAACATAGACGGCCATTCCCTGACCGTTGCTGCGGGTCCCGATCCCGGCTGGGGCGGCGTGGAGAAGAGTCCTGACTTGGCCCTGTACAGCCCCGGCACGGTGGTGCGGTTGACGGCGGTGCCCGTCAATGCGCTCATCTGCGGGTTTGACCACTGGGAGGGCGACGCCTCCGGCGGCGCCAACCCCCTGGATGTGGCCATGGACGCCGCAAAGAATATCACGGCGGTGTTCTTCAGGGACGGCGCGCCGCCCACGGTTGACGCGTTCGAGGCGGACAGGACCGCGGAATGCCCTGCGGCGATACCGGATTTCACCGCCGGCGTGCGCGCCCATGCCCATGACAACATGACGCCCGTCGCGGACCTGGTCATCATCCAGAGCCCTGTGGCGGGTGCTGAGGCGGCCCTGGGCCAAACGCCGGTAATTGTCACGGTCACTGACCTGGCGGGCAACACCGCCGTCCCCTTCACGGCGAACTTCACAAAGACGGACACGGTCGCGCCGGTCATCGTCCTCAACGGTGATGCGGTGATGACCGTGCAGTGCGGCACGCCCTACATCGAGCCGGGCGCGGTCGCCATGGACGGCTGCGCGGCAGGCCTGCCCGTTGCGGTTGGCGGCGATGTGGTCAATACGGCGGCGCTGGGCGCGGTCTATCACATCACCTACAACGCAAGCGACGGCGGCGGGAACAGCGCGGCCGAGGTGGTTAGGACGGTGACGGTGGTGCACACCACGGCGCCGGTGGTGACGATTGATGGTGTCGGCACGCTTCTCAAAGAGTGCGGCGCGCCCTTTGTGCTTCCTTCGGCGTCGGCCCTGGACGACTGCTCAGGCGCGTTGGCTGCGGCAATCACCGACATGGGCGGTCTTGATGTTGCCAATCCGTCGGCGGGCCTGTACAGCGTGGTCTACACGAGCGCCCCGGACGGTGCCGGCCTGACGGGCACGGCCATCCTGACCGTGACCGTGGCGGACACGACCCCGCCGGTCATCCGTCTCACGGGCCCGGCGGAGCTCAGCCTGACATGCAAGGACAGCTACACGGACGCGGGTGCGGTGGCCGTGGACTCCTGTTCGGGTGATCTCACCGCCAGTATTGTGACCAACAATCCGGTGGACGCGGGCGTGCCCGGCACCTACGCCGTGCGTTACAACGTGAAAGACCCGTCAAACAACAGCGCGGCTGAAGCTGTCCGTACGGTGCGTGTCACCGACACGGCAATTCCTGTCATCACGCTGCGGGGCGGTGCCGAGGTTGTGGTGGAGTGCCACACGGCATATGCCGACGCGGGCGCGACGGCGCTGGACGAATGCTCGGGCGACCGGACTGCGAACATTGTCACCGCCAATCCGGTGGACACGGGCGTGGTCGGCGACTATATCGTGCGCTACAACGTCATGGACACGGGGGTTCCCGCGAACCACGCCGATGAGGTTACCCGGACTGTGCACGTGACCGACACGACCCCGCCGACAATTGAATTGGCCGGGTCTCCAGTCGTTACAGTTGAGTGTGGCGGGACCTACACAGAACTGGGAGCCATGGCAACGGATGCCTGTGCAACCGGTCTTGCCGTCACAGTTGGCGGCGACACGGTTCTCCCGGCTGTCGTCGGCGTTTATCACATCACCTACAACGCGCGCGACGGCAGCGGGAACGTCGCGGTTGAGGCGGTCCGTACGGTGTCGGTGGTTCACACGACGGCCCCGGTGGTGACAATTGACGGCGGCGGCACGCTCGTCAAAGAGTGCGGCGTGCCCTTTGCGCTTCCTTCCGCTTCGGCCCAGGACGACTGCTCGGGCGCGTTGGCCGCGGCAGTCACCGACTTGGGCGGCCTCAATTTGGCCAATCCGTCGGCGGGCCAGTACAGCGTGGCCTACACGAGCGCCCCGGACGGTGCCGGCCTGACGGGCGCGGCCATTCTGACCGTGACCGTGGCGGACACGTCCAGTCCGGTGGTGGCGCTTGCGAACCCCGGGCCGCT
>CAIXUF010001080.1 GCA_903922535.1 Candidatus Hydrogenedentota bacterium | reverse complement strand
GGCGCTGACGGTGGCGGTGCTGTGGTGCTTGCGGCAAAAGGCCTGCTATCCCTGATTGGCGGCACGCTGGATGTCAGCGCCGGCGTGCCTGCCGACGGTGGCACCGGCATGCCTGGTTCCTCCGGCAGTGCCGGAGGCGGAACTGCCGCCGGACGGCTTGGTTCTTCCGGCGGTTCCGGCGGTTCGAGTGGTTTCGGTGGCACCTCAGGCGGCGGCGGCGCCGGCGGTTCCGGTGGTTCCAATGGTGCCGGCGGCAACGGCGGCACGGGTTCTTCAGGTGGAAATGGTGGCAGCGGTGGCGCGGGCACACCGGGCATGATCAAACTGCACGGCTCGGTGGTGTTGGCCAATGGCACGATCATCCGGGCGGCAAACGGCGCTTCGACCGCGCCGGAGCACCGGGGGCGGTTTACTCTGGTATCGAACATGAGTGCGGCGGCCGTTGCTGCCCACGGACCTGCCGTTTCCCCTCTGGAGATGGTGAGTGGCGCCACAACAAACAACGCCGTGCTGACGGGCGGCGTCCCCTTTGATGCGGCTGCGGACCACCCGTTCATTGGCGAAATGGCTTCGGGCGCGGCCGCCACGGCGGGCGTGCTGAAGCCCGCCTTCTGGAACCGGGACGCGGTGGCTTTCACCGGCGGGCTGATGATGGAGATGGTCCGGATGAACGGTGCGGACAGCGTGTTCGCCGGCCATGATCAGGTGTTTGTGAAGAACAACGGCGTTTCCGCGGCGCCTCTGGTGATTAGTGAAGAAAACAGTATCCCGGTGTTGATTGGCATGCTTGGCCCGGGCGATGTTTGGACGTCCACGGTGCCCAGTGCCAGCACACTACACATTATTGGAACCTATTTCCCCCTGACTGTTTCAGTGGGCCCGGACGCGGGCTGGGGGAGTGTGACGAAGAACCCGAATCAGGTCGGATTCAAGCCCGGCACAGTGGTGCGGTTGACGGCAACACCTGTCAGTGAATTTGTTTCCCGGTTTGATCACTGGGAGGGCGATGCCTCCGGCAGTGTCAATCCACTGGACGTGACCATGGACGCCGCAAAGAGCATCACGGCGGTGTTCTTCAGGGACGGCGCGCCGCCCACGGTTGACGCATTCGAGGCGGACAGGACTGCGGAATGCCCCGCGGCGATACCAGACTTTACCGCCGGTGTGCGCGCCCATGCCCATGACAACATGACGCCGGTCCAGGATCTGGCAATCAGCCAGAGTCCTGCGGCGGGTTCTGAGGCGACCCTGGGTGAAACGGTGATTACCGTAACAGTGACCGATCTGGCGGGCAATGCGGCCGTGCCCTTGACGGTGAAGTTCACGAAAACGGACACGGTTGCACCGGTCATCAGCCTTCTCGGTTCGCCCACAGTTACCGTCGAGTGTGGCACGCCCTACATCGAACCGGGCGCGGTCGCCATGGACGGCTGCGCGGCAGGCCTGCCCGTCACGGTTGGCGGCGACGTGGTCAACACGGCGGCGCTGGGCGCGGTTTATCACGTGACCTACAACGCGCGTGATGCCAGCGGGAACCTCGCGACGGAGGCGGTCCGTACGGTGTCGGTGGTTCACACCACGGCCCCGGTGGTGACAATTGACGGCGGCGGCACGCTCGTCAAAGAGTGCGGCGCGCCCTTTGCGCTTCCTTCCGCTTCGGCCCGGGACGACTGCTCGGGCGCGTTGACCGCGGCGGTCACCGACTTGGGCGGCCTTGATGCGGCCAATCCGTCGGCGGGCCAGTACAGCGTGGCCTACACGAGCGCCCCGGACGGTGCCGGCCTGACGGGCGCGGCCATTCTGACCGTGACCGTGGCGGACACGTCCAGTCCGGTGGTGGCGCTTGCGAACCCCGGGCCGCT
>CAIXUF010001079.1 GCA_903922535.1 Candidatus Hydrogenedentota bacterium | reverse complement strand
TTTCGTCGATATCTTCCATGCACGTGGACATAAAGCACACGGAATGCTTTGAATCGGAAATGGACGCGAAGGAATTCTATCGTCAACAGGCACAAGAGGCCCTGACCTTGTGGAGGGAGGAAACCTTTAAACCGAAATACGAAGACTGGAAATGTTCCGTCATGGAAAAGAATGGCTACGCCATAAATGCATCTGCCATGTTGCAGGACTTTCAGGCGGCAATTGACCCGCCAGACGAGTCCTGTTCATGTCCCGCGACCCCCGCGCCGAACTCTTCCCTGCAACGGGCAATAGACACACTGAGTGAGTGTCCTAGACCTGAACTCTGCAATTACTGAAGTTGAGGAGACACATCAATGATCGCGTTCTTGTTGTCCGCACAGATTGTGCTCGGAACACTGTGTCCGCAGCCTTCTCCTGAACTGATAGCGCTGCTCAACGAGCGGGGGTTCTCGACGTACGTGAAAGATTTCCCCGACGCGATAGATGAAGCCTTTGCCAACCGTGACAAAGAGCTCATCCTGGCGTTCGCGGAAGATATGAGAACCACGGACCCCAGCGAAGGCTTCGCGGACCAGATCATTCGTCTGTACGAAATGCTACCTGAAGACGATTTCAAGGAGGTCATAGCCGTCCCTCTGGCAGGAGGGTTGTGTCACGTCGACCGGGTGATGCAAAGCAAGTGGGCATGTCATTTCTATAGCCGAGCCTTGAAGGTGTTCTTCAGCCCAGTGAGGGCAAAATATTGCGTAGCGGCGGAAATATTTCTTAATTCGCTGGCATCACGTTGCGGACTGTCACTTACCCCATATCTTGTAAAGGGGGTGCTTGTCGCGCCTGACGGACTTGCCGGTACGTACCTGGGTATTCTTGAAAGGGAACATTGGGGCACAGTAACGCCAGTGATGGCCTTTTATATCTGGCAACGTTACGGAAAGGCGTTCGGCATGTCCCAAGAATCTAATACCGTCATTATGGAGCGCGCCAAACCTCTACTCAACGCAAAGCAGTTGCCGCCCGGTTCGTCTCGCGAGGATCTGCTGAAACAGCTTGATGCGGTGATCGAAGCAGAGGGAAAGAAATTGTGTGACAAGTATGCAAACATACCGTGCGTGCCCCTTCCACCTCCACCTCCACCTCCCCGGAACCCCAATCACGCGGCAGATCGTGAATGATTTTGTGGCGCGGGCGCTGGATAAAACCCTGCGCGACAAGATTCCGCCCGTAAACGCTGTTCCGGTGGTGCCTTCGGACGCAATGCCGGCATTTCCAGCCTGCTGGAACGATGCAGGCAGACCGACGGGCCATCTGCACGCAACATTTGGCACAGACATACCCGCGGCCTCCGTTGTGGCCAAGGCGGCCGCGCAGGCGGGCAGCGCCACGAACGCTGGAAGCAGCGGCAGTTCCAGCTCATACAGTCAGGCCGACATCAACGGCACCAGCTTGCCTTTCAGGGCCTTCGTGATGCTCGACAGCGACGGCGCCGAGGCGGTCCAAATCAGCCCGTCCGCCCTGCAACCGGGGGCGGAGCAGCCGGACATCGTGGA
>CAIXUF010001078.1 GCA_903922535.1 Candidatus Hydrogenedentota bacterium | reverse complement strand
GTGGGCAATCCCAAGCACGCCGATGTGCTCGTGGTCACCGGCTCCGTAAACCATCGCAATGCCCGCGTGCTCAAGAACGTCTACGACCAGATCCCCGATCCCAAGGTTGTTGTCGCCATGGGGGTCTGCGCCTCCACGGGCGGGATCTTTGCGGACGGTTACAATGTATTGGGCGGCATCGACAAGGTGATCCCCGTGGATGTGTTTGTCCCCGGCTGCCCCCCCCGTCCCGAAGCCATGATTGACGGCATCCTGAAGGCCGCGGAAATCCTGGAAACCAAAAACCGGACGGGCCAGGCAACGATCCCGGCGGGCAAGAACGTGATCACCCGCGTTCCCACCGCCGAAGTCGCCGCCGAAACCGCCCAGGAGAAAGGCTGACCCCATGTTGAACAACGTCTCAGAAATCGCAATTGACCATATCCCGGCGGAAGTCTGGAAGCTGAAGCAGGACGGGTACAGGTTCGTAACCATGACGTGTTGCGACCTTGGCGACACCCACGACGTGCTGTATCACTTCGACAAGAACTACCAGCTCAAACACCTGCGCGTGAAGCTGGCCAAGGGTGCAGTACTCCCCAGCATATCGGGAATCTTCTTCGCCGCTGTTCTTGTCGAGAACGAGATGAAGGATCTTCTCGGGGTAAACGTCGGGGGCATGGCCGTGGATTTCCAGGGCCGGTTCCTCCTCTCCGAGGGTGCGCCCGTGGCGCCCCTGAACAAGCAGACACCCGGCATTGGCATTGAAGTAAAGGTTAAGACCCCCGCCCCCGCGGAAGGAACGGTGAAATCATGATCCGTCGCAATACCATCCCCTTTGGCCCCCAGCACCCCGTCCTCCCGGAGCCCATCCAGCTCCGCCTGGTGATGGAGGATGAAAAAATCGTCGAGGCTTTGCCCGTTGTCGGCTACATCCACCGCGGGCTTGAAAAGATCGCCGAAAAGAAGGACTACATTCAGGACGTCTATCTGGCCGAACGCATCTGCGGCATCTGCAGTTTCATGCATTCCCAGAACTACTGCCAGGGAATCGAGGAACTGATGAAGGTCCAAGTTCCAGACCGCGCCAAGTATCTGCGTGTGGTCTGGGCCGAAACCCACCGCGTCCACAGCCATCTGCTTATCCTCGGCCTGCTCGCCGACGCATTCGGGTTCGAAAACCTGTTCATGCGTCTGTGGCAGATCCGCGAGCTGGTGCTGGACATCATGGAAAAGACAAGCGGATGCCGCGTCATCCTCGGCGTCTGCGCCATCGGCGGCGTCAAGCGCGACATTTCCCCGGAACTGGCCGACTATGTCCAACGGCAGCTCGACGAGGTGGAACGGCAGATGTCGGATGTCATCCCCGCTTTAGTCAACGACTACAGCGTCAAACAACGCACGATCGGCGTCGGCGTCCTGCCCAAGGACAAAGCGTACGAGCTCGGCGCCGTGGGACCCGTGGCACGCGCCAGTGGTTTGGAGATGGATCTGCGGACAACCGGCTATGCCGCCTATGGCGACCTCGACTTCAAGATGGTGGTCGAACAGGGCGGCG
>CAIXUF010001077.1 GCA_903922535.1 Candidatus Hydrogenedentota bacterium | reverse complement strand
GCACTTCCGCCACGATCTGCGCCAGGACCGTCTCCGATCCTTGCCCGATTTCCGTCGCCCCGGTCAGGACATCAACCTTGCCGTGGTCATCCATTTTGATGATCGTCCCGCAACCGTCGGACTTATATACCCGGGCGCCGCCGCCCACATGGATGAGCGAAGCCATCCCGACGCCACGGCCCTTGCCGGTTCCCTTTTTGCCCTTCCAGTCGAGCCTCTGGGCGACTTCAGCCATGCACTCCTTCATCCCGCAGGAGGTGACCTTAAAATTCTGCGGTGTCAGCTCTCCCGGTTCGTTGGCATTGCGGAAACGCAGCTCATAGGGGTCAATACCCGCCTTCTCGGCTAACTGGTCGAGCGATGATTCAATGGCAAAGGTGGCCTGGGGGTTGCCGTAGCCCCGCATGGCCTGACTGTAGGTGTTGTTCGTATATACGCACTTGGCCACGTATTTTATGTTCGGCACCTTGTAGAGCGACGAGATGGGCATCATCATGACCGAGGGCGTCGTCGCCCCCCAGGACGTGTAGGCGCCGTTATCGAGGACCATTTCCATTTCCCGGAAGGTGAGCCTGCCGTCTTTGTCGCAGCCCTGGGAGATCTTCGTAATCGTGCACTGCCGCGGCGAGGTGGCGAAAAATTCCTCCTCCCGCGAGAAAACTAACTTGACGGGCTTTCTCGTCTTCATGGCGAGCAGAATAGCAATATATTCATAGGCGTAGGTATCCAGCTTGCTGCCGAAACCGCCGCCGATGGCGCACTGAACGACCCGAACCCGCCGGCCTTTGAATCCGAAGGCGGCGAGCGCTTCAAAGTAGTCGTTCTGAGCCAGGGACGGGATCTGCGTGTTGCTGTACATGGTGAGGTTGTTGCTCATATCGAGTACGGCAATGCAGCCGCTCGTTCCGAGGCAGCAGTGCGTCACCCACTGGGTGCGGAAGGTATCGGAAACGACATGAGCGGACTCCTTTTTCGCCGCCTCCACATCGCCGCAGACGAGCTTCCAGGGCATCTTCAGGATATTGGACTTCGTCTCCTCGTGGACGAGCGGGGCTCCCTCCTGCATCGCTTCCAAAGGATCGAAAATCCCCGGCAGCTCCTCATACTCGACTTCTATGAGTTCCAGGGCTGCCGCGGCAATCTCGGCGCTCACGGCCGCCACCGCGGCGATCTCATCGCGCGTGGAGCGAACCCGGCCCGTCTTCAGCGGCGGATTGTCTTTCATAATGCCAATTCTGAAATTATTGGGCACATCGGCGGCCGTGATGACGGCCATCACGCCGGGGAGACGCTCCGCCCTGGCGGTGTCAAGTTTCAGTATTTTCGCGTGGGCGTATTTACTGTAGAGAATCCCGCCGTAGAGCATGCCCGGAATTTTCAGGTCCTGGATGTACGTGGCGCCCCCCGTGACTTTCAAAGGGGCGTCCCTTTTGGTGATTTTTTTCCCTACCATAGTCAGATCGCTCATGTTCGCCCCCCACCGGCAACGGTTTTTATAGCATCAATAATCTGCACATAGCCGGTGCAGCGACACAAATTGCCGGCAATGCTCTCCTTGATGTCGTCTTCCGTCGGCTTTACTTTCTCATCTATGAGCGCCTTGGCCGACATGATCATCCCCGCCGTACAGAATCCGCACTGGACGGCGCCTTCATTGACAAAGGCCTGCTGGAGCGGGTGTAGTTCACCGCTGGCCGCTCCCAGCCCTTCTATTGTCGTCACGGTCCGGCCCTCAGCTTCCAGAATCGGATAGAGGCATGAGTTCACGGACTGGCCGTCAATAATGACGGTACAGGCGCCGCACTCTCCATATCCGCAGCCTTCTTTCGTACCCATGAGTTCCAGGACGTCCCGCAGTACATAAAGCAGCGTCCACGCGGGATCAACTTCTACCTTGCGCTCTTCGTTATTGAGCTTAAACGTCATTTCTCGCTTCATTTTTTTATCCTCTCACCACAATCTGTCCGGATGTATCATGTCATCGGGTCTGAGTACGCGGTCCACGGCAGTCAGAATGGCCCTTTTCGTAAGCACTTTGACCATTTCCCGCCGGTACCATGCCTCTCCCCGGATGCTGTCTCGCGGCTGCGCCTCGGTGGCCGCTATTTCGCCTATCTGCTCGAAGAGCGCTTCCGATATGACCTTCCCCTGGAGCGCCGCCTCCGCTTTCCGGGCGCGTACCGGTCGCGGCGCCACCACGCCCATGGCGATCCGCACCTCTTCACAGCGCAATTCCTCGTCTTCCAGACGCTTAAGTATATTCGAGATGCTGTCAATAGTGCAGAAGGCATCTTTGCAGCCGATCTCACTGCCGCCGATCTTGATGGTTACACGCACGGCAATCCCGACCATGGGAAGATCCATGGCCTGTCTGCGGGTATGCTTGATGTAGGCGGAACCGGTATTCTGCCCGAAAGCGGGTAGATGAAAGCCCGTTACCAATTCACCCGG
>CAIXUF010001076.1 GCA_903922535.1 Candidatus Hydrogenedentota bacterium | reverse complement strand
GGCGCTGGGCTGGAAGAACCTCACCGTTTACGTGGACCCCGTCGGCGGGCGGGGCGGTTCGCCAAGATCCCGTCCGCGGGTTTGGTCCTCATCACCGACGTTCACGGCGACCACCTCAACGCCGACACGCTGAAGGCTCTGGTGCAAGCGGGCACGAAACTGGTCGCTCCCCCGGCGGTCGTAGCGCAGTTGCCGGCCGATCTGAGGGACTGGGCGATTGCGCTCGCCGCTGGACAGAAGACTAACGTGGCCGGCGTGGTGGTGGAAGCCGTGCCGGCCTACAACCTGACGCCGGACCGCGCGAAATACCACGCGAAGGGCCGCGGCGTCGGCTATCTGCTCACCATGGGCGGCGCGCGCGTCTATCTTAGCGGTGACACCGAGGACATCCCGGAGATGCGCGCCCTGAAGGACGTCGCGGTTGCTTTCGTGTGCATGAACCTGCCCTACACGATGACCGTGGACCAGGCGGCGGACGCGGTGCGAGCGTTCCAGCCGAAGGTGGTGTATCCGTACCATTGCCGCGGCAGCGACCTTGAGCAGTTCAAGAAACTCGTCGGCCCCGACGGCGGCGTGGAAGTGAGGATTCGGGATTGGTACAAGCAATAGCTCGAGAACGGTTCAGGGGAACCGTTTGACGCATCCCGACGATTCCGGGCCAGGCATTTTGCCTGGGGGCTTATCGTCATTCCGCTGGCGGCGGGCGGGGTGCTGCTGCGGAGTCGGGGGCCACCTTGGTTGCTCCGGGATGATTGGCGGTGAGGCGCTGCCCAACCACCGAGGCGGGAGTCGGAATCGCGACATTTTTGCGCCCATTTCCAAGGGATAGATAGCACCTTTTTGAGCTTACTCAAGCACTACTTGCCACTACTCGGGCACTACTCGCCATTACTCTGTTAAGCACACTTCTGGACACAGTTGCGGACACAGTCACGGCTTGCTCTGTTGCCTGAATACTGCTGCGGCCGACGCTCCACGCCACAGGGCGAACTTGAATTTGGCGGAGGCCGGATCCTCGTGGGCAAACCGACTATTAATCCAAAGTCGGCCACGCCGTGGCCAACGCCATGACACACACGCCGGTCAACGCCACATCCGAACCCAGCCGGAGATTATTGGCGGTGTTGGGGACGCACTTCTTCCAAAGGTCGCGGTGATGGTTCGCCCCGCATGGTCGAGGTAGAGGCGAGCGGGTTGTCCGGGAATGCTTTCGACGCGCACCAGCCGGCCATCGAAATCAAATGTCTCCAATTCATGCCCAGGCGGCATGGGTTAGGTCGCCCGTTCCCAGTCCAGGGTCAACGGCTCCGGTAGTGCAGCCGTTCCCGATTTGCGAAGAACCGCTTCCCCGCAGTTCCGCATACTGAGAAACTTCTAGAAAACCGACGGCTCCAACGAGATCGCCGACGGCCAACGGCCCCTTTTGGGCCGTGGTGATGGAAGTGTTTGCGCGGCAGCTCAAGCCGTAGCGGCAACTGCTCGTCGGCGGCCAGGGCATTCCACTGGAGGAATTCTTGTCCAAGCCCGCCGCACACTGGGTGCAATGACCTCCTTCGGCAGTGTGAACGGCGGAGGGGACGCTGCCGGGACTGGATCCCGAGCCTGTCATTAGTGGCTGCCGCCCTCGAACAATAGGCCCTTGTAGCCGCGCAACGGGTCATTGCGCGAGGTGGTTTTGGGCGGCGGCATGCCAACGGTCGTGTTGTGCAGCCAAAACGTCGCCAAGAAG
>CAIXUF010001075.1 GCA_903922535.1 Candidatus Hydrogenedentota bacterium | reverse complement strand
GCATTTCCCCGGCTTGTCGGAAATCGCGGCGCAGCACTTTCCACCGGGGCAGGCGCAGACGTACATGCCCTTGGCGCTCACTTCCTGCACCGCCTTGCCGCAGGCGCACGTGGCGTCCTTCACGCCCGTTGCATCGCATTTGCAGCCGGCGTGGCAGTCGCACACCACCGCCTTGCCGTCCTTCGTGCCCAGCATGTGCTTTTCCGCCATCTCCTTGCCGCACATCGCGCACTTGCCGGCTTTCATTGCCAGCACGTGGCAGTCCGGACACACATATACGGACTGCGCAATGGCCACCTTGCTTTCCGCGGCGGGCGTTGCCTCGGTCTTGGCCGGCGCGGGATTTTCCGCCCGGCAATACGAGAGCACCGATCCCGCCAGCACCATTCCTGTCATCGCAAGCAGACGAGTCTTCATGTTGCGCTCCTTGTTTTACCGTTTGTTTCGTTCGTTGTTGCGACCCGATGGTCGCTGTTGTTTGCCGCCACAATAGGCATTCACGGCAAATAAGGTAATCGGGGAAGACCCTCATTTGGCCCTGCCGAAAACCTCACCATCCGCAGGGACCTTCCCGGGCAGGCGGCTGACCAACGTGCCCGACTCCAGCACCGGTTGCCGCGATTCAAAACAGGGCCGGAGGCTACGGTAAATGACTCCGACCGGAATGGAGTCGCCCCATTGGAGCGCCAGCGCCAGCGCTTGCACGCGATCGTACGGGTCATGCTCCTTCGTCACGGGACGTATCCGTTCCTTGTACCACGCGTAGGTGTTGACCGTATTGAACGAGACGCATGGCTGAAGGATATCCACGAGGACAAGCCCGTCCGTGTGCCGCAACGCTTCCAGAATGGTGGCCTTGAGATGCTCCGGATCGCCGGCAAACGTCCGCGCCACAAGGGAACAATCCTCCACAATCGCCAATGCCAGCGGATGAAACGGCGCGGATACCACGCCATGCGTCTGAATCGAAGTTACAAAACCTTCGTCGGACGTGGGAGATGCCTGGCCTTTGGTTAAGCCGTAAACCTGGTTGTCATGCACAAACACCTTCACGCCGATATTGCGGCGGATGGCATGAATGAAATGGTTGCCGCCTTCCCCGTACATGTCGCCGTCCCCGCTCACAACAATGACCGCAAGCTCGTGATTGGCGCACTTGATGCCGGTGGCGGCCGACAGGGCGCGCCCGTGCAATCCGTTGAAAATATTGCAGGTGGGGGTTACGTAGTGCGGGAATTTGGCGGCCTGCCCGATACCGGAGACCAGCACAACCTTGTCCGGATTCAGGCCGCTTTCCGCCAGTGCCGCGGTGAATGCCTTGAGAATCGGGAAGTTACCGCAGCCCGGACACCAGGCGGGAGTCGTATCGGCTTTCTGGAGGTCAAGCGGGTCCATCAGGAACCGATCCTTTCCACAATTTCTGCTCCGGTCAATGGCATGCCGTCATAGCGGAGCAACGATTCCGCCTGCGCCAGTATTCCGGTTTCCCGCAGCAATGCGGCAAACTGGCCGGTCTGGTTGCATTCCACGCAATAGATCCTGCGCCGGCCGCGCACATGTGCCTTCCACACATCGGTCGCCAGGGGCCATACCTGCGTGGCATGCAACATGGCTGCCGGCCGACCGGCTGCGTTGAACGAATCCACTGCTTCCCGAACGGGCCCGTACGAGGAACCCCAGCAGATCAACAATATTTCTGCGGCGTCGGCCCCATGATAGGCCGGCGGCAACGCCTCCAGTTGCATGGCCTGAAGTTTTGCCATGCGTTTATCCTGCTGCGAGATCCGCACCCGGAGATCCTCGGACAAATGGCCAGCCGTATCGTGCTCGTCCGAATCCACGATCACCCGCGCCTTGCCGCCCGGAATGGCCCGTGGAGAAACGCCGCCGGCCGCGATGCGATACCGTTGATACTCCGCGCCGGCATCCGGCGCGAGGCAGCGGTCAATCGGCGCATCGTTCTCCGCAAACGCCGGAACAAGCTGCTGCGCATCCTGGAGG
>CAIXUF010001074.1 GCA_903922535.1 Candidatus Hydrogenedentota bacterium | reverse complement strand
GCCACGATTCCCGCCTTCGCCCTGCCCGAGACCAGCGACGCCACCTGGAAGGATATCCCCGTGCCCGCCAACTGGGAGATCGAAGGCTTTTCGCGCCCCACCTTCCAGACGCCCAACAACGACATCGGCCTCTACCGCCGCTCCCTGGACGTGCCCGCGAGTTTCGCCGGGAAGCGCATCGTCTGGCATTTTGACGGCTCCTACGACGGCACCGAGGTGTTCGTCAACGGCCAGCGCGCCGGCTACCACGAGAGCGGCTTTACCGCCTTCGACATCGACGTGACCAAGTTCCTGCAACCGGGCAAGAAAAATTTCTTCGCCGTCCGCGTCTACAAAATGACCCCCACCAGCGTTCTCGACAAGGGTGATTTCTGGTGCCTCGGCGGCATTTATCGCGAAAATTATCTCGTCGCGCTGCCGCCGCTGCACGTCGCGGATGTCACCGTCGTGACCGACCTGGACGCGCAGTATAAAAATGCCGCGCTCAAGTCCACGGTGCGCGTCGCGGGAACCGCCGGGGCGCACTTCACGCTCACCGGCGAGCTCTACTCGCTGGAGGGCGTCAAGATCGCCCTCCCGGCCATCAGCCAGACCGGGGACATCGGCGCCGACGGCACCGGCACCGTCACGCTCGCGGCGCCCGTCACCGCGCCCAAGCTCTGGTCCGCCGAGAAACCCAACCTGTATTACATCCTGCTGCGCGTCACCGGCCCCAACAACGCCGCGGAGACCGTGCAGGAGCGCTTCGGCTTCAAAAAAGTGGAATTGAAAAACGGCGTGGTCCTGTGGAACGGCACGCCCATCAAATGCACCGGCACCTGCCGGCATGAGGAATTCTCGCCCTACGGCCACGCGCTGACCGAAGAGGCGTGGCAAACGGATGTGAAACTGCTCAAGGGCGCCAACATCAACGCCATCCGCACCAGTCATTACAACCACGCCCAGCGGTTCCTGGAACTGTGCGACGAGGCGGGGTTCTATGTGCTCGACGAGGTTCCATTTTGCTGGGTCCGCGCCGAGCTGGGCGACGTCACGCGGCAGTGGGCGTACATCCAGCGCTCCAAGGAAACCCTGGACCGCGACAAAGACCGCGCGTGCGTTCTGGCCTGGAGCATGGGCAACGAAAACGGCTATGGCGCCAACGCCCAGGCCGCCCTGGATTACATGAAGTCCCATGACGCCACGCATCTGGCTTTCATCTCGGGGCAGGGCGGCAACGCGCGCGGCGCGGATTTTGAGGACAGCCACTATCCCTCGCTGGACAAGATGCGCCAACTGTCCGCCAGCCCCACCCGCCAGCGCCTCGCGGCGATCATCACCGAACAGCCGCACATCTTCTGCATCAAGGGAGTGATGGACTATGACTACGGCAACCAGGATTTCTGGGCGCGGGGACTGCTCAACAACTGGGACATCATCTGGAAGAACGACTCCATGGTCGGATCGTTCATCTGGGAGTGGCAGGATCAGGGCATGGCCGACAAATTCATGGGCGACCGTCGGGGCGTCGATGCGGTGACCGGCCTGCGCGACAACAACTACAAGGGCGTCGTGAGCGCCACGCGGGAAGTCAAGCCGGAATATTACAACGTAAAAATGGTCTACAGCCCGGTGCTCACCGAGGCCCGGCAGATCACGCCGGCCGGCGGGAAAGTCGTCGTGCCGATGCAGAACCGATACTCGTTCACGGACCTGGGGGAACTGGCGTGCAAGTGGCAGGCCTTCGCCGGGGCCCGGGAATTGGCCCACGGGGACGCGAAAGTCGCCTGTCCGCCGCGGAGCGCCGCTCCGGCCACTTTCCCCGCCACCGCCGGCATGGACACCCTGCGGCTGGAATTCATCCACCCCGACGGGCGCAGCGTTTATTCGGCCAACCTGCGCACGCCGGACTATCAGCCCCCCCAGGCCCCGGCGGTCCTGAAGGGGCAGAAGTCGCCCCAATTGACGCAAACCGCCGATCAAATCACCATCACCGGCGACAGCGTCCTCACGTTTGACAGGAAAACCGGGCAGATCAAGTCCTGGACCGCCGGCAAGGAAATCCTGGTCATCGGCGGACCGATCCTCAACCTCGGCGAGGAACTCGTGCCCGGGCAGGGCGTGCGCGGACGCGTCACGGCG
>CAIXUF010001073.1 GCA_903922535.1 Candidatus Hydrogenedentota bacterium | reverse complement strand
GTACCCCCTGAAAAACACGGTCACCGATGACGAATTCAAGGGCATCAATCTCAAGCAGGAAAAGTTTCACGGCGAATGGAACTACACCATACGCCCCCAAGCCAAACGATAACCTGACAAGGTTATTTTGCGTCGGCTACTAACCCCCGTTATGAACGGGCCGCTCCGTCTTGATGATCTCCTCGCCTCCGTGACGGAAGACAACATCCACAAAGAGCATGACACGGGTAAACTGACGGGGCGCGAGGACTGGTGACTTAGCGCAACGTCAATGTTGCCGTACTCTTTTCGCCGCTGAACAGTTCAGTGGCACTGATTTGCCAGTCACCAAGGGGATCATTAAGAGCAAAGGGAAGGCTTAGCGCTGCCGGTTCCAGACCGGCCATGATGGTCGTCTCAAACCAATCGGCGTTCTTGCCCGCGGGAGTCATTACCCGGATCATGATGGCATGTTCGCCTTCCGCGTGCGGGATGTTTACCGTTGCCTTCACCGTGGTGCCCTGCCGGGCCGCTGGGCTCTTCAACTTCAACTGAGGGACGTCGATCGCCTGCGGTGCAAGGGCAAAGAATGAAGCGCGGTTGGGCCTGAGCACCGTGGTGAATTCGGCCATGTTACCGAGCTGCGTGTGCGCCTTGAGGTCATACACGGCCCGAGACTCAGGCAGCGTTACCCTGACTTCGCCTGCATAGTCACCCAGCAGCGCGAGCAATTCCATTTTGCCGTCCATCCAGCGGGTCAGCTCGATGCCTTTTTGGCCCTTCACGGCAGTCTTCGCCACTTGGACCGCGGGTTTCACCCCGGAGGCTTCCAGCAAATCGGAGACAAGTTTGTCGGCGGGCGCGTCAAACACGGAGAAATTGAGGAGCACCGCATGGCCCTTGCCCGCCTCGTTCACAATGCACACGGGCGTCTTCAGAGCCGCCCAATAGTGGATATGGAACGCTTCTCCCAGCCCCCTGCCAGTGGTGACCTCAACCGACGGGTCCACTTTCATCTGCGGATAGACGTCACGGCCTTGCCAGTTGCCCCAGCGCATCCCGACGGGATGTTCGCCCAATTGACCCTCCACGCTGAGGCGGTCCACCGGCATGGCATCCTGGCGCGTCGATCGACGCACTCCAAAAAGATCGTCCAGCAGGCCGTTGTAGAGGGGTTTGCAGTGGCTGTCATAGAGGGCGGGGCGCAGGTCGGCAATGACCGTGCCGCCATTCTGGACAAAGCTGCGGACAGCCGCCGCCTCTTCCAGACCCATGGCGAAGGCCAGCGGCAGAATAAGCACCCTGAAGTGGGCGGCGTCGAACTCCCCCTGGTGGAGCATGCGGTCCGTGACATAGCGGAACTGGAGTCCCGCGTTGTGCAACAGCGTGTGCCAGGCGGCATGGTCCCGTTTGTAGTCGCCGTAGGTCTCGTTGCCGTCGAAGTGCGCGACGTAAGTGGACGGCAGCGAATAGAGCATGGCAATGCCGTCATCCTGCATCGAACAGTGCATGAGCAGCGTGCCCAGACCGTCCCGCACGACCTGCGTGTCCTCCAACAGCTCCCGCACGGCGGGGAAGGGCGCCAGGGTGGGCATCAGGTAGCCGTGATAGCCGTCAAGATTGTCATAGCGCCACCACTGCACGGTGTTCATGCAGTTGGTGATCTGGCCCCAGTATTCGCGGAGCAGCGTCTCCGCGCCGGGGTCATAGCCAATCCAGTTGCCCATGGGGAAACCCGGCCGGGCTATGGACCGAACCACCTCGTTCGCCGGGCCTTCGTAGGGACCGAAATAGTCCATGTCGCGCACGAAAAGGTCCAGATCGCCGCCTTGCCGCGAGCGCGTGGTCAGTTTCCGAATGGTGAAGCTGTCCGTGCCCTCAAAGCCGGTCCATGCCTGCGGGTCCATCTTCTTGAAGGCCTGTCGGAACTGCTTGCACCATTCGACATAGGTCTGGTTCTGAAAGGACTGCCGGTCGTACCAGCGCGCATAGTTCCCCGCCTGGAGCGCCCTCATCTCGTCGTTGATATTCCCAAAGGCAATTTGTTTCTCCAGGTCGTCGTCCTTGGCACCCTCGCTGTCCGTGCGGTACAACTGCTGCTGTTCGGCAAAGTAGTCGCGGAACCACTTGGGGGCATCCGACGCAGGCAACTCTCCCTCCGTGAGCAGTTCAATTTCCTCAAAGGAGTTATAGTCCGTATTCCATTCGACGTTCAGAGCCGCAATGTCACGGTATGTCTTCTTCAAGTAGGCGCGGTACGCGTCCAGGCAGTAGGGGCTCAGACAGGACGCGCGCACGGCGTTTTCGTCGCCGAGCGAATAGACGAAGACGCCCGTTTCCCGCGCGTACTGGGCAGCTTCTACAGTCTTCTTGACGGTCTCCTGCATCTTCGACTGGTCGTACACGCAGCCTGACTTGAGCCAGCCCGTCTTCGGTTCCAGCATGGCTGTGGTTGTGTGGCTGCTGGCGCGAAAACTCTGCGCATACGGAACAAAGGATATTTCATTCTCCGCGAAGGAGAGCGGCGGCTCACCGCCTTGGAGAACAGTCGTGACGCCGTGGGCCGCAAGGCTTTGAACCCCGTAAGGCGCAAGATCGCCGGACGGCGTGTTCCACATCATGAAGTTGAACTGGCCCCGGTGCCGTTTGGTCACCCTGAGGTAGGCGCTAGCCGACGCGAGTTCCTCCTTCCCCTCAAGT
>CAIXUF010001072.1 GCA_903922535.1 Candidatus Hydrogenedentota bacterium | reverse complement strand
GACCGACCGGTCCAGCGCGCCAGCCAGCAGGGCCAGGACGGCCCCCTGTCCGCGCCCTGCCAGGTGCAGTTGCTGCGCGCCTTCCGCACGCAGCAGCCGGAGCACGGACAGCACGTCGGTGAGACGATCGCCCAACATGGTCTCGCCGTACAGCAGGGCATGCCCCTGGATCATGTATTCGTGGCCGTAATGTTCGAGCGGATCCTTCTCGGAAATGGCGCCTTCCCCCGTGCCGCGCGCATCGAGCATCCAGAAGTCGCCGATCCCCTCCATGACGGCCTTGTCCGCCATCTCGGTCTGGCTGCACAGATTGGGGAGATACAGGCGGCATTCCGCCAGCGGCTGCAGGCGGTAGGGATTCCACTCCCCCAGGACATGCCGCAACACGCACTGGATGCCGGGTTCGGTTTCGACGACAAACCGGGCCACGCACTGCCCGTTGCACTCGCGCGTCTGGCCGAGATGGAATAACCGCCGGTAATGCGGCGGTCGCGTCGGCGTGCGAACGCGCAACGCCTTCCGGATTAGCTGCGGCAGTCTGGACAGGACAACCGCCGGGCGCGCACGCACGGCATCCCGGGCTGCCTCGGCCACCAGTTCCTTGATGTAGCGCGACCCCGCCTGATGCACATCGCCTTGCGGCGTCACCTGCACCTGTGCTTCGGACAGCACGGCGATGGACGGACGCGGCGCGGGAGCCGGCCGCCCCGTCACGCGGTTGAAGAAGGAGAGCATCTCCTCCTGGTTGGCGGCGCTGTAGGCGTGTTTCTGCGTGTCCATGCGGAGCTGGCAGGTGTCGGCCGGCGCGCCCAGCAGGCGGTGGAGCTTGCGCAGTTCCTCGTATCCCTGCCTGAGGCCGCGGTCGTCGAAGAAGTCATATTCCTGGCCCAGCAGCAGGGCCGGCTCCCCGGCCCTCGCCAGAAAGAAGTCGATTTTGTCCAGCCCCCGGCCGATGAAACCCGGCGGATACTGCTCGCTGTCCGCGGGCATGCTGTTCTCCAGATCCAGCAGGTAGCTCGTGCACCAGCAGGAGGAAGCCACCATTTTCAACCGCGGTTCCAGTGCCCATAGGTAGGTGCTCAGGGTTCCGCCGCCGGACTGGCCTGTGACGCCCAGCCGGCTCCGATCGACTTCGGGGCGGCCGGCGAGATAATCCACGCCGCGGATGCCGTCCCAGACGCGCCAGGCGCCGAAGAACTGGCCGCAGGCCGCCAATTGCTTGCCCACGACGTTGTGCGCGGCGCACGCGTTCGCGCGCAGCGGGTTTTCGGGGTCCGGGATCCAGGAATACATATTTCGTTCGCCCTGCGAGATCGGATCGTAGCTCAACACGGCATAGCCGTCGCCCACCAGGCGCAGGCAGGTTTCCACGTACAGCGGCCATGCCTTGCCGTTGGGCGAATGCCCGCAGGTGAAGAGGACGGCCGGGACTGGAAACGGCCGCCGCCGGGGCAGGTAGAAGTTGGCGCTGACCAGGAAACCGGGGCGGCTCTCGAAGAGGACATGCTCGATGTCATGGGTTTCGAAGGACGACACCTTGACTGTCCGCGCGTGGAGCGGAGTCCTGGGCGGGAAGGGGCCGAAAATCGAGCGGATGATCCTGCGGCACCTGTCGCGATACGCCCCGGCCTGCGCCGCGTTGCGGATGCCCTTGAGGACCTGCCTGCGTTCGAGATAGGTCTGCCGCAACCGGCGGATGTAATAATCCTCCATCAGCTTCGGATAATCGCGGTACAGCATGTCAGACTCCTTTTCGTCGGTCTTTCCGTTCGCAAGCGGCTGGTTCGTGAAAGCCGCACCAGGGGGCGGACGCGAGAGCCGATTCATCTTGGCCACGTGGCGTTGACTTTGCGGCAAACCCCGCTTCGTCTGCAAGCACGCAATTGACCGGGCCGGATTACTTGCGCTTGACGTGTCCCTCGGAGTTGGTGAAAACGGAAGATTTTGTTTCGCGCGAAGGCGCAGAAACGTAGAGCGAGACGGGAGAAAAATCCGACGAATGCGGGACATGCGCAAACGCTACGCTAGACACAAAAGCGATTGTGGCAACCGTCGTCAAAATTTGTTTGCCCATGCCAACCGCGAAACATGTTGGTGTTAAATCGCATGTCTTTTCCCTGAACTGTCCTCGATGTCAGAGACCGGATCACAAATATTGGCCAGGGCACCGCATCCATCGTACAAATTTGGGTTTGGTTTCAGTCTCCATTGCCTGCGATTCCGGCAGTCTCAAGTGGCGGGACAGACTGAT
>CAIXUF010001071.1 GCA_903922535.1 Candidatus Hydrogenedentota bacterium | reverse complement strand
CGCTCCTTCACCGCCTGCACCAGTCGGACCGAAGCGGCAAGGTCGCGAATCCGCGCCAGGGTGACATGGGCGTGAAAAGGCTTGTCGTCCGGTTTCAGGCCGATATTCAGCGCGGCCTGCTCTATTCTTTGCTGGAATCCGGCAAGGTCGCCCGCGACCTGCCGGATGCCGGCCCAAACCACGGCGGGCCTGCGCAGGTTGGGAAAGGCCCCAACCCCCTCAACCGCCAATCGCATGGGGGGCACCTCCGCGCAGAGTTCAAGCAGGCTTTGGGAAAGGGCCTCTTTCTGTTCGTCGGCGATCTCGCCCAGGAACCGCAGGGTCAGATGCAGGTACTCCGGGCGCACCCAGGAGGCCCGGCCACCGGCTTTGCGCAGGCGAAGCACCTCCTCCTGGAGCGGGAGGCGCACGGCTTCAGGCAGCTCCACGGAGACGAAGGCCCTCATGGATGGTTTCCGAAGGGAGACATGGGACTTGGGGGACCTGTGTGAAGAATGGGTGTTTCCCTGGGATGTTGAAGAAACGGGCGGGACCTTTTCAGATCCCGCCCGCAAACACGCTGTATGACTGTTTAGTTTTCGCGGACACTGAACCGCAGTCCCTGCGACGGCTTGCCGTCGGGCTGGGTCATGCGCGCGCAGGCGGACCATGCGCCGCCCTGCTGATAGACCGCCAGCATGACCGTGTTCCATCCCTTGTTCAGCTTGAGCGGCAGCTTGTCCTGCCCGGGCTGGAGGGGACGGCCCTCGTTGACGGCGTGGATCTTCTGACCGTTGAACCACACTTTGCAGCCGTCGTTGGTGCCGAGTTCAAGGATCACGTCGCGGTCTTCGGGGGCAAACACGCGGGTGCGCAGGTAGACAACGCGCTCTTCGCCGCCAAGGACCTTGTCGAGGAGGATGACCCATCCCCGGGAGTCGTCGGTGCCGAAGGGGAACACGCGCCAGCCGACGTTTTCGTCGCCCTTCTCGGGCGCGAACTCGACGTCGAACAACTGGGTTGCGCTCTTGCCCTCCTCGAAGTAGGGACCGGCATACTCCCAGGCGCTGATGTAGTCCTCGAACCGGTTGATCATGCCGGAGACCTCATTGACGGTCTTGACGGTGTTCACGTCCGGCTTTTCGAGCATCAGCTTCTCCAGCCGTTCGCGAATTCCCTGGGGGTCGGAGCCGCAGATGGCCTTGGCGATGCGCAGCACGGCCTGCTGGCTTTCGGCGGCCAGTTCCTCGTCCTTGGCCATCTCGTCGACCAGGGTCAGCGCCTCGGGGGCGGCGATGTTGGCGACGCCGGAGAGCACGGTGCGCTTCTCGGCCTTGTCTTTCGCCAGTTGGGCGGCTTCGGCGAAGCGCGCGCACACGGCGGCCGCGGACTCGATGTCATCCTTGCGAAGCAGGCCGATATAGCCGGAGAACACGCGGGCGCGCTCCTTGTCGTCACGCGGATTCTTGAGGAGCGCGAGCAGGTCATCGGCGGGCACGGCGGTGGGCCATGCGGCATAGGCATCGATGATGGCGGCCCGTGTTTCGGTGTTGGCCTTCTCCAGCTTCGCGCGCAGGGCGCCGAGCGCGGCCTTGTTGCCAATACCGCCCAGCACACCCACAAGCGCAATTTGCTGTTCCGGCTTGGACGCCTTGTCGAGCGCGGCAAGCACCTGGTCGGCGCGCTTGTCGACGTCGGGGTTGCGTTCGCAGACGGCGACGATGGTGCGCGAGACGTTGTCTTTCTGGGCGCCCTCGTCGGTGGCGTTGAGCAGGCCGATGAGCGCGGGAACGTCGTCTATCTGGGCGAGCACGCGCAGCGACTTGACCGCCTCCGAGGCGACGGCGCTGTCCTTGCAGGAGGCCAGGGCCAGCACGGCGTCACGGGAGGCCACGGCGCGGCGGTCGGCCAGGCTGTGCAGCGCCTGTCCGCGCAGTTCGGCGTCGCCGTCCTTCTTGGCCAGGTCCACGAGCGCGGCATCAACCTTGTCGCCGCGGAGCACGGCAAGCGAATCCTGGGCGGCGGTTTTCACGTCGCCCTTGCCCGCCGTCGCCTTGGCAACAAGGAACGGGGCAACCGCATCGTCGCCCAGTGTTCCAAGCGCGCGCAGCGCCGCCACGGAGACGGCGTTGTCCGCGCTGTCCGCAAGGCCTTTGGCCGCGTCAACGGCCGTCTTGTCGCCTCTGGCGGCAAGGACGGTGAGCAAGGCGGCCTGCTGCTCCGGCGCGGCGGTCCCGACGGCCTTGGTGAGCGCTTCGGTGATTTCTGCGCCTTCGGTCTTGCGCGCCAGTCCCAGGGCGACCCGCGCAATGTCCTTGTCGGCGTCGTTCAGCGCGGCGACAATCATCGCGGGCGCTTTGGCCGGGTCCGCCTTGAGCAGTCCGCCCAGCGCGGCGACACGCACCTGCTCGGGGAATTCCGCGCCCTGCAGCATGGTGA
Source organism: Candidatus Hydrogenedentota bacterium (assembly GCA_903922535.1). The sequence continues at coordinate 2,414 of CAIXUF010001071.1, read as the reverse complement.
GCCATTCAGTGTTGGCCTCGTCGAGGGCGCACTGGAGGCAGGGCGGCGTGTAGAGCGCCTTCTTGTCGGCCGGGGCGGCCTTGATTGCCTCGACGACCGCCCCGCAGCCGGGCCAGCCGATGAACGCTAGCGCTTCGGCCGCCTGGGCGGCCACGGCGGCGTCGGGGCTGGACAGCAGTTCCTTGAGCGTGCGCACGGCCTTCTTGTCACCCTGACGCCCCAGCGAGGCGACCGCGGCCACCTGCTGCGCCCCCTTGGATTGCATTACCGCCGCAACCAGCGCGCCGGTGGCGACGGCGGAGCGGTTCGCTTCCAGCGCGGTGAGCGCGGCCTGGAAGGTGTCGGGGTTGCTGAACAGACGGGCGAGCGCGGGCACGCATGCCTCTCCGCCAAACTCATGGAGCATGCGGCAGACGAAGCGTTTGCCCTCAAGGGAGCATTCTCCCTGAAGGACGGCGCACAGCCGTTTTTCCAGGTCCTTGAGCGCGGGGTAGTCCTTCCCGCCGATGGCGGCGTCCACCGCCTTTTGGACGTTGCTCAGCGCGGTGCGGTCGCTGCCGAACTGGTACTTGGCCAGCGCCGCGAAATCCGCATTCAGATCGGCATGGGCCAGAACCGGCAGGGCCAGCGCGGCAAGCGCCAGTATCACAATGCTGCGTATGTGCGTGGTTTTCATGGTTGTGTCCTTCCCTGTCCTAGAGCTGCCACGGGCCGCGAATGGACGGCTGCATCATGCGGTTTGCCTCGTCATCGTCAAACAGTTCCCGCTCGGGATCCCATTTGAGCTTCTTGCCGGTGCGCAGGGCGAGGTTGATCATGTGGCACATCGTCGCGGAATGGTGGCCGATTTCACAGGCGGCCTTGGGTTCGCCGCGGGACTTCACGCAGTCAATGAAGTCGAGGTGGTGCCCCTTGCTGCGGCCCAGATGCTCCTCGTTCGGTCCGATGACCTCCTTGAGCAGCGCGGGCGAACTCGCCTCCAGGTTTCCGCCATGGACGTGGATGAAGATCCATCCGTCGTCGCCGATGAACTTCACGCCGCGCTCGCCGCCGCATTTGCCCTTCATGATGACGCCGTTGGCGTACTCAAACTCGAACTGGTAGTCCATCGCCGTGTTGAACAGGCCGTCGGGCGGGAAATAGCCGGTGGCCTGGACGGAGACGGGCGTGGTGTTGTCCGTGCCGTTGCCCAACTGACCCAGATCGATGACATGCGCGCCGCGGTCGGTGATTTCGCCCCCGCTGTAGTCGAGGATGTAGCGGAAGAAGAAGTGGCAGCGCTTCTCCGTGTAGGGCGCGTCGCGGGCCGGGCCGAGCCAGAAGTTGTAGTCGAAGTGCGCCGGAACGGGCATCTCGGGCTGGTTGCCGCAGGGGCCGTTGTTCAGCGGCAGATTAATCTCAATCTTGCGCACCTTGCCGATGCGGCCGTTGCGCACCAGTTCGGCGGCGTAGCGCGCGTTGTCCCGGCTGCGCTCGTGGCTGCCGGTCTGGAACACGCGCTTGTAGCGGCGCACCGCGTTGACCACCGCGCGGCCCTCGGGTATCGAGTTGGCCAGCGGCTTTTCGCAGTAGATGTCCTTGCCGGCCTTGGCCGCGGCGATGCTGATGAGCGCGTGCCAGTGGTCCGGCGGGGCAACCATCACCGCGTCGATGTCGTCGCGGGCGAGCACCTCGCGGAAATCATAATGCTCCTTGATGCCGGTGAACTTGCCGTCGGGACTCTTCTTCGCGTAATAATCCTCAATGTCGGCCCGCGCCGCGGCCGCGTGCTGGCGGTCCACGTCGCACACGGCGACGTACTGCACCTCGGGGATGTTGACCAGCGCGCGCGTGTCCGCGCGGCCCTGGCCGCCGGTGCCGATCGACGCCATGACGATGCGGTTGCTGGGCGCGACGTTGCCGTCGAGCCCCAGCGCCCGGGCGGGGATGATGTACGGGAACGCCACAGGCGCCACCGCGGCCATGGCCGCCCGAGTCAGGAAAGACCTGCGTGAAATACCGTTCTTGGACATGGTGAAACCTCCTTGATGGGTCCCGCTATTCTGGGGATTGGGCCGGGCAAAAGCAAGTCCACTTTCGGGTTGATTTCTGCTTGAGTCAACGGGGTCCATTTTCCATGGATCATTTCCAGCGGCCGCGCCGTCCGCAAACCGCAAGAATCTCCGCCCTGGCGACCACCCCCGCACACATTAAGTTTCACCAGTTACACCGTCATTCACACGCTTCGCTCCCCCCACGTCCTTCGTGTCTTTTAACTTTCCCCTTTTCCGCTTTCGTAAGCGTCCGGTGAACAGCATCTTCCCAAATCCCCGGACCTGTGCGAAGATATCGCCATTGCAGGAGGTACATGGCAATGGCGGACACCGACGGAATGAACCGGGCTGAGCGAGAGTCCTATTGGCGGGGGCAGATCG
>CAIXUF010001070.1 GCA_903922535.1 Candidatus Hydrogenedentota bacterium | reverse complement strand
CGACAGCACACTTTCTGATGTTCCGGTCCAGGCTGAGCCCGTCAGCTATTATCGCATGGCCGGTTCCGCCGACAGCACACTTTCTGATGTTCCAGTCCAGGCTGAGCCCGTCAGCTATTATCGCATGGCCGGTTCCGCCGACAGCACCGTTTCCAATGTTCCGGTCCAGGCTGCGCCTGTCAGCTACTATCGCATGGGCGGCTCCGCCGACAGCGCTGTTTCTAATGTTCCGCTGCAAGCCGCGCCTGTCAGCTACTATCGTATGGCGGGCTCCGCCGACAGCACACTTTCTGACGTTTCCGTATATGCCTTCCCGGTGAGCTACTATCGCATACCCAACGTGGCGGGCATGACGCAGGCTGCGGCGGAGGCTGCGCTGACGGTCGCCAACATGACGGTTGGCACGGTGACAACGGCATGCAGCAACACGGTTGCGGCGGGCAATGTCATCAGCCAGAACCCGTTGCCGTCCGACCCGCCACCGAACGGCAGCACGTTTGATCTGGTGGTTGCAAGCGGTCCGTGCCCCACCCTTACTGTCACCGCTCCGAACGGCGGCGAGATCTGGAGGCATCGCAGCACGCAGATCATCACGTGGGACGCGATTGCCGTGACCGGTGCAGTGGGTGTCTTTCTGAACGAGAACGGCACAGACACGCAGTGGCTTGGCGCGGCCTTGGCTTCGACCGGGCTGTTGACATGGACCATTCCCGGATCGGTGACGCCGGGCAGCGCGTACAGGATTCACCTGATCTTCGCGGGCGACAATGCGGTTGAGGACCTGAGCGACGGCACTTTCACCATCGCCCCCCCCGCAATCGTGCCGCTTACGGTGACCTCCCCGAACGGCGGAGAATTGTGGATTCAGGGCGAAACCCAGACGATCACGTGGGACGCGATCGGCGTGACGGGCGCCGTGGCCGTCATTTTGAACGCGAACAACGCAGACTCCGCGTGGATTGGCGCGGTTGAGGCATCGGCCGGGCAGATGTCCTACACGATTCCAGCCTGGGTGACGCCGGGCACCGCGTACAAGATCCGGGTAATCTCCGGAAACGACAACTCGATTGAGGACCTGAGCGACGACGTGTTCGCGATCATCGCGCCGCCGCTCGCGTTGAATTCCCCGAACGGCGGGGAAACCTGGATTACAGGCGAGACCGAACTGGTCACGTGGAACGCCCGGGCCGACTTGACGGGTGCCGTCGCGGTTCTACTGAACCTGAACGGCACCGACGTCCTCTGGATGGGTTCGGCGCTGGCGCAGGACGGGCAACTGTCCTGGACCGTTCCCCCAAGCCAGACCCCGGACAGCGCATACAAGATCCGCATTATCTACGGTGACAACAACCGCTATGCGGACCTGAGCGAGGGTTCCTTCACCATCGAGCCCGCCAGCGCGCTGGCCTCGCTTGCGATCACGTCGCCGAACGGTGGCGAGTCGTGGGCGCAGGGTTCCGCGCAGAGCATCACGTGGAACGAAAGCCGCGTGACGGGCCAGTTGGCCGTGTTCCTGGCGAACGGGACGGACCTGACGTGGATTGGCGAAGCCCCGGCTGCGGACGGGCATATGGCCTGGACGGTTCCGGCGGCGCTGGCCGTGGGCGGCGCGTACAAGATCCTCTTGATTTCCGCGGACAACAACGCGATTGAGGACCAAAGCGACAACACCTTCACCATCGCGTCCGAAATCGCCGCCACGCTGACAGTCACCGCGCCGAACGGCGGCGAGACGTGGACGCTGGGCGCGTCCCACACCATCACGTGGGATCAAACGGGTGTGACCGGTGCCGTGGCCGTCTTCCTGAATGACAACGGGACGGACATGCAATGGGTCGGCGCGGCCCCGGCATCAGACGGGCAACTGGCCTGGGCGGTTCCGACCTGGGTGACGCCGGGCGGCGCGTACAGGGTTCATGTCATCTCCGGCGAAAACAACGCCATTGACGACCTGAGCGACAACACTTTCACCATCACCTCCGGCCTGTCCCCGCTCACGCTCAGCTCGCCAAACGGCGGCGATTTGTGGTTCCAGGGCGCGACCCAAACCATCACCTGGACCCAGACCGGCGTGACCGGTGACTTGGCGGTCCTTCTGAGCGTGGACGGAACGGACGCGGTGTGGGTTGGCACGGTTGCGGCCTCGACCGGAACGATGTCCTACCCGGTTCCCGCGACGCTGGCCGCGGGCAGCGCGTACAAGGTCCATTTGATCTCCGGTGACAACAACGCGGTACAGGACTCGAGCGACAGCGCGTTCACGGTCATGGCGCCCCCGCTGACGCTGATTTCGCCGAACGGCGGCGAGACGCTGGTGCAGGGCGAGACCGTCAACATCACGTGGAACGCGACGGACCTGACCGGCGCGGTGGCGGTCCTTCTGTATGAGAACGGGACGGACACGGTCTGGATCGGCGCGGCTGCGGGGCCGGCCGGCGGGTTGTCCTGGACGGTTCCGGCTTATGTGCCTGCGGCCGCTGACTACAAGGTTCACGTCATCTACGGCGACAACAACGCGTTCAACGACCTGAGCGATGCGACCTTCAGCATCGCGGCGCCGGGTGATGCGCCGGTGCTCACGGTGGCCGCGCCGAACGGCGGCGAGACGCTGGTGGTGGGCGAAACCTGCGCCATCACGTGGACCTCGGCCAATCTGACGGGCGACGTGGCGGTGCTCCTGAGCGAGAATGGTGCGGACACGGTGTGGGTTGGCGCGGCCGCGCTTGCGGACGGGCAAATCCTGTGGACGGTCCCGGCGTGGGTGAATCCGGCCGCGGACTATAAAGTCCACCTCATCGCGGCGGTCAACAACACGGTGCAGGACCTGAGCGATGGCACATTCACCATTACCGCCGGTCCATCCGAGCAGTTTCTTCTCGGTACGTCGGTGACCGGCGATGGGCACGGCAGTCTCAGTCCCTTGACCGGACCGCAAACCGCCAACACTCTGGTGACGCTTACGGCCCTTCCAGAGAGCGGCTATCGGGTCAAGGCGTGGACCGGCACGGACGACGACTCCTTGAAAACCAGCATTAACACCGCCACCATGACGGCTTCAAGGACGGTTGGTGTTGAATTCGAGCCGATAAGCCCCGTGGATTTGCTGATACGCTCGCAGAAGATGTGCCTGGACTCAAACGGCGACAGCCTCCTGGAGCCTGAGTTCGACACGGAAACGGACTCGCCTGCCTTGGAACCCGGCACGGATGTGTTTGTTGTGTTTGATCTCGTGAATGCGGGTGAGGAAACGGCGCATAACATTTCCGTGACATGGTCGGCCAATGACGCAGTCTCCCGTGTGGACACCCTGGACACGCTGGCGCCGGGTGCGGTCCAGACCGTTTGGACCCTCGTGACGGTGGAAGCCGGACGCAACGCGATCGCCATTGACTTGGCATGCGACCAGGACCCAGGGACCGACAACAAGCACGGCATGCAGTCTTTCCTTGGGGTTGCCGGAGGGACCCAGCTGAATCCCGACGCGGTAATCGCGGGCCTCGGGGATGGCGGAACCGCCGTGCTTGAGGATGACGGAACGAATGTTCTTTTGAGCAGTTCAACGGCACCGGAAACGGGGACGGTTATCCTGGATTCAGGAGGAGGCGGAGGCCCGGTGCGGTTGACCAGCGTGTCTTCCCAGGGTGCGGACTACTTGTGTGAAACGGAACCGGTCGGTTTGGCCCAGGTGGTCAACCAGGGGAGTCTGGTGTTCAGTGTGGAGGTTCCGGCCGAGCACTTCAAGGGCCTGGACCGTGTCTCGTGCAAAAGCGGAACCGTGGGTGTGTCCCTGGCGGGGGTGAGTGTTTCGGGCAATGCCGCCGGGGACTTTGATCTTACGCTAACGAGCGGGAGCTATACGTTTACCCCCGCCTATGATTTTGCGCTGGACTTCAGCTTCCCTGAAGGGCTCCGCTATGCCCGTATCGTGGAACGGGGGACGTTGGACCTGAATTATGATTGGCTTGCCTCATCCAGCACGGCGGTTTCCGGTTCTCTGGCAGAAGACCTGTTCGAGCTTTACGAGGGTCTAAAAATCCCGCCTTACCCGTTCAGCTTTGTCATTCCGTTGCCGCCCCCACTGTTGCCGCTGCCGGTGAACGGGGAAATTCGATGGAAATTGAAGTTGGGTGTCACCTTCGCCTCTTCAAGGGACATAACGGTGCAGACTGGTTTCGACTATCATCCTTCCGTGCAGGTTGGCGGCGAGTTCACGGCCGGCAAATGGCTCAACCTATCCCGGCAGGATCTTACCAACTTCAATCTGCATGCCCCGCAGGCCAGTTGTGACGCCACCGCATCCGTCAAGGTTTTCCTGAAACCGGAGGCGTACATAAAACTTTACGGCGTGGGAGGTCCAACCTTTGGATTGAAGCCCTACGGCGAACTGGGCTACGCATCGCCGCCCCCTCCGGGACAATGCCCCTACTATGTTGCCGCCGGCCTTGACGCGGAATTCGGCATCGAGATGAACATCCTCGATATCAAGAAGCTGTCGGTATCGCATACCTTTCCGCCGCTTTCCCTGTTGCGCAGCGAATGGTCTTTCGGTTGCGCCCAGCCCCTGCTTGGCGCGGAGCCGCCGTCGCAGGCGGTTGCCGCGTCAGGCGAAACCTTCAGTGTCGCCATCCACAATCTCGGCGGTGGAACCCTGCCTTGGACGGCCGCCGTCACCGCCGGAGACGGCTGGCTCCACGCCACTTCCGGCAATAGTGGCGTGAATGAAGGGGTTGTCACGTTTGCCACGGCTGAAAACGCAACCCCTTCCCAACGGACGGGCGTGATTCGGATCGCCGCCACCCCCGCCTGCAGTGGAAGCCCCCGTCTCATCTCGGTGACACAGGCTGCGGCAAGCCGTGTGGTGCCTGTTGTCTCCTCCTTTTCTATTGGCAATGGAGCCTCATTCACCGCGAGCCGGACCGTAACGCTGGCAAGCACCTGCACCGGCAACGCGACACAATACATGGCCAGCGAAATTGCGACATTCTCCGGAGCCGCATGGCAGAGTTATGCGGCGTCTGCATCATTCGTGCTTTCATCCGGCAACGGGACCAAGACCGTGTACTTCAAAGTAAAGAACGCCTCGGGCGAGTCCGTGACGGTGAGCGATACGATAACGTTGAACGAGAATGCGCTGGGAGCCACGGAGACGGTGATGCTACCCGGAAACGTGCCGTTGGTGATGAAGTGGATACCGGGCGGG
>CAIXUF010001069.1 GCA_903922535.1 Candidatus Hydrogenedentota bacterium | reverse complement strand
CTCCCTCCTCTTCTTTAAGAGCCCCGGAAGGGGCGACTGACCCGGCCCGTGATCGCCGCGCGATTCCATCCCGCCCGTCGTCCACAACCAATCGCTCCTGCCGGAGCTCCAGAAGAAGAAGGGAGGAGAGTGAGGGCCCCGTTCTCCACGGGTTCCGCTTCGCTCCACCCGTGGCTACTGTTGTGCAGCCCCTTCGGGGCCAAGAGTGAGACTGTCGGCGCATGGCCCATGCTCCCTACTCCGCCTCCAGCACTTCGATGCGCAGACTGCCCACGTACCCGAGCAGGCGCGGCCAGTCCTCAATGCTGCCGTCGAGCAGCTTGATATGCGTGGCATCGGCGACCCGCTCACCGAAGGTCGGGTCCATCGGCAGCCAGCGCTGCGCGAACACCTCCGTCCACGCATGGTAGCCGAAGGTCTTCGTTTCATCGTCCCAGGCCAGGCCGACGGCCACGCGCGCCGGGATGCCCGCGGCGCGGGCCAGCGCGGTGAACAGCACGGCGTGCTCGTTGCAGTCGCCCTGGCGGACGCGCAGCACTTCGAGCGCGTTCGGCACGCTTAGCGTCTGTTTCTTCTGTATGTTCTCATAGACCCAGCCCAGCAGCAGCACGGCCTTGTCCCAGTCGTCCTGCGCGTCGCCCGTGACTTCTTTCGCGAGCGCCTTGACCTTGTCGTGGTCGGACGTGATGAACGCGTCGCTGGCCAGATACTTTTCCACGTCTGGGCCGGTGATGGGTTCCGCCTCCTGCGCGCGTTTGGCCGGGTCGGGCTCGACGATGGTCCAGACATCGCCCCCGCGCCGCTGCACGGGCGTGTCGGGCGGCATGCGGTCGGCCGGAACGCCGGAGAAGCGCACCCGCATGCGCCGCGCGTCGGGGGAGGGGGAAAGGCCGGCCGGCTTAATCGAAACCGTGCGTAGCAGGTCGGCCCCCTCACCGGGCGGAAGCGGGGCCACGGCCTCGTCGGCCGTGATCTTCTGCACCGTAATGCCCAAGGGTGTTTCTGCGCGCACGACCTCCTGCTCTTTCGTCACCCAGGCCCTCGTGGTCATGCCGCCCACGGTGGTGGCCATGACGACGGTTTCCGTGGGTTTGCCGCCAATCATGACGGTTTGCGTCTCCAGCGCCTCAATCTTCGCCGGGGCGACGCCCATGGTGGACGGATCAAAGGTGTCGATGGTGGCCGACTGGCCGGGCTCCAGCACGGGCATCGTCAGCGAGCCCAGGCCCATGCCGCCGCCAAGCAGCAGTTCATGCCGCACGGGTATCTTGAGCGGATAGCTGTCCCCGCCGGCATGGACGCGGGCATCCAGCGTGTCGTTCGCCACGCCGCCCTCGATGCGCATCTCGTTGTCGCCGGTGTGCAGGGAGAAGTCAAAGTCACGCAGCCCGTAGTAACCCGACTGCCATGCGTGGCCGTTCAGGCTGAGGCTGGCCGACTGGCCGAAGAGGGGCATGGTCATGCGCGCCAGCACGTCGAGGCGGAATCCGGCGTCGTCACCGCGTGTGTCTGGACTGGTGGTCCAGTGAACGAAACCGACGCGCCGCTCGCCGAAGAAAAGTCCCATCCACGCGTTCTCGGGATGGCTGACGCGGCTGACATCTAGGCGCGGGCGGAGCGCCGGGGCGACCACCTCGCGATACAGCAAAGCCCCCATCATTACCAGCCAGAAGAGGATGATGGCGGTTGGAACGACTAGTTTAGCCTTCCGCAGCACTTCTTGTGTTTCTTGCCGCTTCCGCAGGGGCATGGATCGTTGGGGCCAACCTTTTCGGCGACGCGTATGGGCTGGTGCTTGGGCTTTTCGTCCTGCACCGCGCGGGCGGAGCCGCCGCCCTCGTCAAAGCCGCGGCTGGCCTGGCCGCCGAGCACAAAGCGGCTGGTGTCGGAGGAGGAGAAACTGCTGTCCGCCTCCTTGTCCGCGGCCGCGTAGCTGTATTCCTGGAGTTCCTGGAAGGGGTCCCTGCGCTCCACGGCGGCGGGCCCGGGCCTGCGCGCGGCGGGGTCGGTGTAGCGGAACAGGAGCTGGGTGACGGTCTCCTCGATGTTCTGGATCATGTTTCCGAACATCTCGAAGCCCTCCTGCTTGTATTCAAGCAGGGGGTCTTTCTGGCCGAAGGCGCGCAGGCGCACCGACTCGCGCAGGTAGTCCATCTGGTAGAGGTGGTCGATCCATTTGTCGTCCACGATTTTGAGCAGCACGCCCAGTTCGAGGCCCTGCGTGCGGCGGCGGGCGATTTTGGCGAAGTCGATGTGTGTGTCGTCGCCGCCGACCTGCTCCCGGTAGGATTTGCGGATCTCCTCCGTGAGAATGGCCTCACGGCGCCTGTACTCGGCGATGGCCTGATCGCGCAGGCTCTCGAAAAGGTCCTTGGGCTCCTCGCCCTCCTCGGGCTCGAACTTGAAGTCGAAGTCAAAGTGGCCGCGCAGTTTGCGCGCCATTCCGTCGATGTCCCAGTCCTCGGGCAGCTTGTCCTTGGGCGCGTGCTCTTCCATCGCGTCGCTGATGATGTTCTCGAACATCTCCTCCAGGCGGGCGGTGATGTCGTGGTCCTGGAGCACGTCGCGGCGCATGGCGTAGATGTACTTGCGCTGCTTGTCCATCACGAGGTCATAGTCAAGCAGGTGCTTGCGGATCTCGAAGTTGTGCTCCTCCACCTGCCGCTGGGCGCGCTCGATGGAGCGGGACACCATGCGCTGGCTGAGCGGCTCGTCGTCGATCTCCTGGCTGCCGAAGAAGTCGAGCATGCGCTTGACGCGGTCGCCGCCGAAGAGGCGCGCCACCTCGTCCTCCAGGCTGACATAGAAACGCGTGGTGCCCGGGTCGCCCTGGCGG
>CAIXUF010001068.1 GCA_903922535.1 Candidatus Hydrogenedentota bacterium | reverse complement strand
GGTCGCGGCGCAGACGGATTTTGGGCTCACGATGGCGACCGGCACGACCAACGCCTCGTTCACCGTCAAGGGCCTGGCCGTGGGAACGGCGAAAATCTACGCGATGCGGGAGCAGGACTACCAGAACTTCTCAAGCAGCGCGAATTTCGCGGCCGCGCTGACCAACTGCATCTGGAAGACGATCACGGTCACGGCGCCGCCCGAGCCCACAGTGTCCATCGTCATGTCGGACACGGGGACGGACAGCGTGACACTGCCCGAGACCAACACGCAGAACTCCGGCAAGTTCAAGGTCATACTGTCGCAGGCCTTCACGAACGATGTCGAAGTGCGGCTGGACACCCTGCCTGTGGGACAGAGATACGTGACCTTCAGCGCGACGCCGTATATTGTCACGGTCGCCAAGGGCCAGACGCTGTCCTCGGAAAAGTACTTCAACGTGCCTGACGGCACTGTGACGAGCATGTGGGGCGTCACAATCAGCCCGGTGATCACGAACACGGTGGCCTCCGCCTTCTACGTGAACAAGAAGCCCGGGTTTGTGTATGTCCAGAACGTCAAGCCGTCGGTCACGGCGACCTACACGCCGCCCGCCACGCGCGGCGTGCCGTGTACCTTCTCCTGGACGGCCGCGGATGTCGCGGCGGATCTGGCGACCGGCATGAAAATCGCGTGGAACTTCAACGGCGAGGGAACCACGAACGTTACCGGGGGCTCCGGATCGCTTCAGTATTCGTTCGCCTCGACTGGCTCCAAGACCATCCGCGTGACGGCCACGGATAAAGACGGATTGGTCTCCGACGAATATTCATTTGTGATTACCGTCAATCCGCCGGTGCCCAAACCGAGCGTGCATGTGGTGCCGTCGGCGACGGTGTATAACGAAACGACGACGAACAGCACGGGGTCGCTGGTTGTCACCCTCTCCGAGTCGTATTCGGACGACGTGTGGGTTCTGCTGACCTCGACGCTGCAAGGGGCGAGCCAGAGCAACATCGTCTTTGCCACCACCAATGCGATCCGCATCGCGCAGGGCAGCACGAATTCGGCCACGATCAAGTTCAGCATCCCGGACGGTACGCCGGCGAGCGAAGTGTACGGCATCGACATCGTCCCGACCGTGACCAACTCGCCGGCCAACACGTATTTCACGGACCTTCAGCAGACCACGGTGTTCGTCGACAACGTCCCTCCGGCGGTGACCAAGCCAATCGCCCGCGACCCTTCATTGGTGCCGCTGTCGCTCTACACGAATGTGGTGATGGGGCGCCCGTTCACGTTCGACTACATCGTCAAGGATGTCACGGCCGACACCGCCTCCATGGTTGTCCGCTGGAATTTCGGCGACGGCTCTGGAGCCCTGGTGGTGACCGGCGCGGTGGGAAGCGTCGTACACACGTATTCGAGTCTGGGAATCAAGACCGTCTCCATGCAGGCGACGGACAAGGACGGCGGCCAGTCGGATCTGATCGAGTTCCCGATCTCGGTGGTGTCGCCCCCGCCGGTGCCCACGGTGCGCATCCTCTCGCCTTCGTCAGCCCTGACGGAAACGACCACGCCGAAGACCGGCTCGTTCATCGTGCAGTTGTCCGAGGCCTTCACCAACGTGGTGACTGTGGACTTGGCGATGAACCCCGTCACCAATGCGGTGAACGGCGTGGTCACGTTCAGCACGAACCGGGTCGTCTTTGCCGTGGGTGATACAGAGAAGACCGTGTGGATCAGCGCACGCGACGGTACGGCCGCGAGCTGGGTGAACGGGTTCGACATCATCCCGAGCCTCCCGGTTCTGCCCGGGAACGCGAACGGCGCGGCGATCGCCTACTTCACGACGTTCGTCAACGGCAACGTTGAGGTCATGAACGTCAGCCCTTCGATTCTGACGCCGCTCGCGACGGATATCACGACCACCGCCATCCTTTATACGGTGCCGCAGAATTCCCCGTTCTACTTCCCCTATGTTGTGATCGACAACAGCCCGGACGATCTGAACAACGCGCCCCCGTACCCTTACGCAATGAGAGTGGACTTCTATTTCGGCGATGGCGCGACTGCCACCGCTTACGGCGGAACGGGTACGGTCTCGCACGTCTACGCGACGACCGGCGATCTCGTCGTGCGCGTCGTTGCGACCGACAAAGACGGCGGAACCACCTCGGTGCAGTTCAAGATCACCGTGAAGCCGTCCAAAGAGGTCTTGGCCACGCCGATCGGCCCGAACTTCGAGTCCGCCTACTATGGCGCTGCGGGGCTGGGATACGGC
>CAIXUF010001067.1 GCA_903922535.1 Candidatus Hydrogenedentota bacterium | reverse complement strand
CGGACGCTGGAGCAGGAAGCAAGGGCCTGATACTGTATTTGTCCGCACATATCATACGCGTCGGACTGCGGAACACATGATGATTGGGTTTCTCAACGTCAAGGAGGAGAGTAGAGGCATGAACACGCTGAAAGCGGTCTCATTGTCCCCGGTCCTGCCTGGTGCGCGGCGGTGCGTGAAAATGGCGATTGGCGTTTTGCTCGTGCTGGCTCTTGCCTCATGCGCCACCCACAAACAGCACGGCTTGAACCCGCCGGCGGTCCAGAGCACCCAGACGACCCGGACGGCAAATGTCGCGCTGCCCCTGCTGGACGCCGTGCGCCAGCAGGACTGCGCCACGGCGGCAAAGCTCCTGGAACAGGGGGCTGATCCCAACACCGAAGACCCGGCAAAGGCGGGCAGCGTGCTGCTCCTTGCCTGCCGCAACAACGACCTCAAGATGGCCGGGCTGCTGGTCGCCAAGGGCGCGGATGTCAACGCCCCCGACGCAAACCATGGCCGCCCGCTGTTCTACGCCGGAATTCACGGCAACATGGAACTGGCCAAATTACTGCTGGCCAAGGGAGCCTACGTCAACGCGCAGGATCAATTCGGCAATACGGCCCTGCACCTGGCGGCCCGCGCGGGCCACGGTGCCACCTGCGCATGGCTGATTGACCACGGGGCGGATGCCAACGCGCGCGACTTCAACAGGAGCACGCCGCTGCTTTGGGCCGGGATAAAGGGCCACAACGGCGTGGCGCGCACGCTCGTTGAAAAGGGCGCGAATATCAACGCCAAGAACAAATTCGGCATTACGGCACTGCACTGCGCCGGCGAGCACGGCAATTTGGAGACCGCAAAGACGCTGGTTGCCCTGGGCGCAAAGACCAACATCACGGACGAAAAGGGGCGCACGCCGCTGGCGCTGGCGATCGAAGCGAAGAACGACGCCATGGCGGCGTATCTGCGTTCGGCAGGTGTCCAATGACAAGAGACCTACGAACAGCCGCTCACTGCCCTGCGGCAGCGGACACACGGTGGCAGGCCTTTGGTTCGGCAAGGACATTTCAGCGGTGCGAGGTGCCGGGGTGAGACTCCTATCGTTTCTCGCCCTGCTTGGCTGTCCATTGGCTGCTTCCGATCCCGCCCCGGCGAACATACCCGTTGTCCTGGGAGTGGACACGGCGGGCGAAACACTACTTGAAGTGCATGGCGTGCAGTACTGGCGGCATGAGCCCTTCTACACCGCGCTTGACGATCTGGGCGCGCAGTTTGTCATGGTGCATCTGATGCCCTACTCCGTGCCGGGAGAAGATGTAGCGCCGGAGATGGCGAGTCAGATGCTGGCCATTGACGCGGGGATGCGTGCGCATGACAAATCCTATGCGCTCAACCTGGAGGCGCCGAATTTCATACCGCGTTTGGAGATCACGCCGGGCCTGGATGAGTTTTCGCAGCCGGGCGGGCGACACCTGTGGTTGCTGCGGATGGACTGGCTGCGAACCGTGCTGGATCAGCCGGGACCGCCCGCGCTGAAAGCGCTGGTTTATGACGAAGCGGAACACATGCAACTCTCGAACAACAAGTTCGCCGATTCACCCCGGGACACCTTTGACGCACCCTTCCTTGTAAACACCAGGGGAATGGGGCTGGAGCAGGCTTATGACGCGCTGGTGGCGGAGTGTGTTCGTATCCGGGAGCAGCACTATGAAAACCAGGTGACGCTCAACACGGAACAGGTCTGGCCGGATCTGTTTCACATCTTCGCACACGCGGGCTGGACGGCCGCGCCCAAGCTGCTCAAAGAGGGCTTTACCCCTGTGGTGCTGTGCATCGCGCTGGGTGCCGCCCTCCAATACAAAGACAACGGAATTCACTTCTGGGTCTCGCCAGACTTGTGGGGATTCGACAAGTATCCCGGACACTCGCCGGAGGCGCTGCGCTCGGCCCTGCTGATGGGTTATTGGCTGGGCGCGGAGTGCATCTATGTGGAGAACATCGATTTCGACCGCTGGGAGAAACGCCATCCCAAGGCGGACCCGAAAGGTTCACTGCTGCATTGGAGCGACCCGGAACACTGTGAACTGACCACGCACGGGAAGGTGTTGCGCGACTTTGCCAAGGAATACATTCCCCAGCATCCGCGCACGGTGGATTGGCGGACGTACCGGCCCCGCGTGGCCATCATCCGCCTGCCCGACGGCGGCTGGGGCCAGTTCGACGCGGGGGAGGGCCACGGAGAGGCCGCCTCGCGCAACCGCCTGCTGGGCAACCCCGACATGCCGCTCGACGAGCCCGCCCGCGAATGGCTGCACGTGTGGTCCGTGCTCACCCACGGTGTGGTGAAGCCGGGCGCGATCTCCTACAACAATCCGATGGTCTACCCGGCGTTTCAAGACTTTTTTGTGCCGGTGGACAGCGTGGCCGTGTTTGACCACCAGGTCACCGGCGCCGTGCTGGACGGCGTGGATTGCTTTGTCGTCTGCGGCCATGCCCTGTCGGCCGCGACCTTTGACACGGTAGCGCAAAAGGTGGGGGAGGGGGCCACCTGTATCATCGCGCGACGCCTGTACGATCAAAGGAACGCGGAGAGGCGGGCACTTCCGGGGAAATGGGTGATCGTGGACCATTTTGACGGCCCCGAACTGGCCGAAGCGCTCCAGCCCTTCCTAGGCCCCGCGGACGAGGCCCGCTACCGTTTCGCGAATGGAACAGTTGTCTTCAAGAAGGGGATGGTGCCTGATACCGTGGAAACGGCCGGTCTCTGAAATCAAAGACTGTTGACCACGGAGTAAGCGGAAGGTGACTCACTTCAGGGCGATCTTTGCGGATCAGGCCGTGCAATTTCCTGCTGTTCCGCTCCTCGATGAGTCCGGTGTCAGAGAAACCGGACTACCCACACGCCCATTCCAAGGGCTTGTCAACGGCCAATTCTCCCGCTCCATTTCCGTACGACTATGTCTCAAAGCAGTCTCAAGCTGCGGTTATTTTCTTGCCACCTTCCGTACTACTATGCCTCCGAATCGTCGCAAGCGGCGGCTATTTCGTACGGCGTGGGGCAGAATTTTTTTCACCTTTCTCTTCATGAACGCAAATCAGCAGGTATGTTTGCCGCACCCGGCTCATTCTGTGCCCTCCTAGACCCAAGACCCCAGACCCTAGACCCTTCTTTTTGGTTGCGGCTTTGCTGCTTCAGGTCTTCCGTGGTTAACGGTCCCCGCATTGCACTCATCCTGTGCGCCTGTTATATTCCGCGCAGGACGGGGG
>CAIXUF010001066.1 GCA_903922535.1 Candidatus Hydrogenedentota bacterium | reverse complement strand
TGGAAGGTTCTGGCGGACAAGTGCGCCGCCAAGGGACTGGGCAAGCCCTACATCGCGGTCATGGTGTTCGACCCCGGAACCGGCGAAAGGCTGCTCGATGAGCAGGATCTGGACGCCATCAGTGCATATGCCAATCCTGGCGGAAACAACAACAAGGAACAGCCCTACGCATCGCTTGCCGGGCAAAACCGCTGGTTCTGGAACGCCTGCGCCACCACAGGGCGGAAATTCATCCCCACGGTCAATGCCGGTTGGGACTTTCGCCCCGAGAAGCATCACGGGTTCTCCTACCGCCAGTCGGATGCGGACTGGTTCACACCGCCCACAGCCACGGAACTCGCGGATCATCTGGAATCCGCCATGGCCTGGGTTGGCGAACACCGCGATCTCTGCGAGGCGAACGCCGTGCTTGTCTACGCCTGGAACGAATTGAATGAGGGTGGCTGGCTTGTGCCCACGATTAAGGAAGGCACCGCACGCATAGAGGCACTGGGCGGCGTGTTTCGGCCGGGCAAGGCGAACTGAATGGAAAGCCCCTTTTCCAGCCACTCCGGCTCCTGCTAGAATGCGTGCATGACACGCAAGGAAATCGTATGCCGCGCCATTGAGCGCCGCGGGCCGCCGCGGTTGGCAATCCACTACTGCAACCGGGACTTCGAGGATTCCGACACCGTGGGCGCGGGCTATGGCCCCGCCCGCGACTTTGTCCCCCGCGAAACGGGCGACACGGAATGGGGCTTTGTCTGGGAAGTGCTCGACGGGACCATGGGTCAGCCCAAGACCCATCCGCTCGGGGATGAGTCCGTGTTTGACAGCTACCGCGCACCCGATCCCTTTGCGCCGGGGCGCTTCGATCGCCTGTCAGAGCAGATTGCCCCGCAGGCCGATCGATTCATCAAGTTCGGCCTTGGCATCACCGGGTTTAACCAGGCGACCTTCCTGCGGGGGTATGAGCCGTTCATGATGGATCTGCGCACGGACCCCGACCGGGCCGGGCGCGTGCTGGACATGGTCTTCGACTTTGAGAACGGGATCATTGACCAAGCGGTCCAGTACCCCGTGGATGCCGTCGCCTTTGGCGACGACTGGGGCACGCAGCAGGGGCTCATGATTTCGCTGGACCAGTGGCGCGCAATGTTCCGGCCGCGCTATGCGGCGCAGTTTGAACGGGTGCGCCATGCCGGCAAGAAGATTTGGTTTCACTCGTGCGGCAATGTGCATGCCATCATCGGCGACCTGATCGACATTGGCGTGGACGTGATTGAACTGCTCCAGCCGGACGTCATGGGCATTGAGCGGCTGGCACAGGATTTTGGGGGCAAGGTCTGTTTCTGCTGCTCGGTGGACCACCAGCGCCGGGCCATTTCGGGGACGCGCAACGAGATCTTTGAATACGCCCGGCGGCTACGGGACACTTTGGGCGCGTTCAATGGGGGGTATATCGCGTATATCGAGGACTATGGATGCCTCGGGATGGACGAAGAGCACTATCAGTGGATTCGTGAGGCGTTTCATGGATTGAACGGGGAATGAACCATATCCGGAAAAGAAGCCGGCAAGGATGCCGGCGCTCCCAGTGAAGATTGAATGAAAACAACCCCTGACAGCAGCGTGTATAGAGAGCGTTTTGCCTGCACCCTGGCACACCGACCTGTGGACCGGTGCCCGATTGACCTTGGAGGCACGCCGCAATCCACCATCGAAGATCCTGCTACCGAAACGGAAGTGGCCGCCCTGTTCGGCTTGGCGGGGCTCCGGCCGGACGACTATGTGAAATTCGACCGGCGCATTCTGGAACGCTTCGACGTGGATTTCCGCCGGGTCGGAGACATTGTTCCGTTCAGGACGGGCCGGGAAGGGTGCATCTCCGAGATCGAACATTCCGATTTCTTTGGCATCCGAACGCGGTTCAGCGGCCAACACTGGAGTCTCGCCGAAGGTCCACTGCAGCACGCCGGTGTGGATGCGGTGGCCGCTTATGAGTTCCCCGTTTTGGGGCAGATGCAGCCGGGACTGCTGGAACAGTGGGAGGAAGAGGCGCGCGCGCTGCGGGAGATGACGCCCTATGTCGTTGTCGGGGAGCATCCGGTGTTTGGCGTGCTGGAACTGGCGTGCTGGCTCTGCGGATATGACCATGTGATGCTCATGATGGCCGCTGACCCGGAGTGGGTGCATCTGCTGTTTGGAAAGATTCTGGCGTTTCAGAAACGGGTGATTGCGGAGTATTACAAGCGGCTGGGTCCCTGGCTGCACCTTACAACGAGCGGGGATGATTTCGGGACGCAGCACGGTCTGTTCATGTCGCCGGACATGTTCCGGACCTTTGTCGCGCCCTACATGCGGGAACGCATTGCGTACACCGCCCAGTTCACCGATGCGGTGTACATGCACCATACGTGCGGGGCCGTGTTTGATATTGTGCCCGATTTGATAGACATGGGCGTGGGCATTCTCAACCCGATCCAGCCGAAGGCGCAGGGAATGGACCCGCAACGGATCAAGTCGGCTTATGGCCGCGACATCGTGTTCCACGGGGGACTGGACACGCAGGAGGTGCTGCCGTCCAATGACCGCGCCACGATCATCGGGGCGGTTGAAGCACTGCTTCGGATCATGAAGCCCGCGACGGATGGCGGGTACGTTTTTGCGCCTGCCCACAATCTCCAGCGGGATGTGCGTCCGGAGGCGATTGTGTGGATGTATGACGCGGCCTTGGGAAGGGGATAAGCCGCGGAGGGATGGCGATGGACGATATGGACGGGATGGACGGGATGGACGGGATGGATCAGATGAACGAGGTTGGCTAACGTTCTCCAGAGTCCTTTTTCGGCGTTAGGGCGAGCGTCAGTTCGGCTATCCTTGCCCGATGTCGGGTGTAGTTCTCCGCATCGGTCCAGGTGTGCCAGATGCGGCGGTCGCCGGCGCGCAGAAAGTCGCGGCTCTCGATAAAGGCCTGGTCGGAGAGTTCCATTGCGTCCGTGTGCGCCATGCGCAACTCGTCTTTTGCCTCCTCACGCAGGGCGCCACTGACAGCGGTGGCATTGGCGGCCTGTTGCAGCATGCGCGCCGCGGCCACGTCCTCCAGTCCGTCGCGCACGGCCTCCCATCGGACGCTCGACACCGGAAGCGGGCCGGGATAGACGAGTGCGTATTCGTCGCTGATGGTCTTGCCCGGAAACCACTCGTTGACCTGGGTGGTGCTGTGCGTCCAGTAGCCGATGCCGGAGAGGCCGAAGAAATCGCCGCGCCACGGATTGGCGCGGTTGTAGCAGAGCGGCGACAGTGAGCGCACCTGGGACACGCATTCGTAGGACCACACGGGCTTGCCGGACTTGAGGATTCCCGCCATGCGGGGGTCACCCGCAAGCGCGCACGATACCAGCCGCATGTTGGGGCACCATACATCAATCATCGGTTCAAGGCGTTCGCAGTCGGCCCGCGACAGGCCCGGCACGGGGTCGGCGTACACGCGAAACTTGGGGTCCGCCTCACGGAACAGCTTCGCCGAATCGATTAACAACTGGACGTTGTTGCCGCCGTAACCCAGCCCCGGTTCGTCCACGGGATACAATGCGTAGCTGTCGTATTCGCGCCCGTGCGCCCTGAGGTGATCGCGCCATTGCCGCATGAACAGGATCTGACACTCCCGTTTCTTTTGGGGTTCCGGCGCTGCGGCGAAGGTGATGGGCGGCTCGGTCAACTGGAACAGGATGCTCCCGCGCCCCTCATAATGCTTGAGGTCCGTGTCGAGCGCGGTCCAGTCGATGGACAAACGCCCCTCGGCATCCACTGTGCCCTTTGGGATGGAACCGGTACGTGGAAAGATGTTCACGCCGTGCCGCCGCATGTCGTCCAGGACTTCGGTGGTGTGGTCCGGGAACCACTTGTTTGGCACGTAGTCCCAAGTACACAGGGACAAAGGCAACGGTTTGGGAATACGCAGCGGCAACACTTCGAGTTCCACCGCCAGTTCCACCGCGGGCGCTTCGCGGTGAAGGGGCTCCGCCGTGATTTTCGCTGTGTACTTTCCCGGTTCCGCATTCCGGGCATCGACTTGCAGCCAGAACTTCGTGCCCGTTCTTGGAGAGATTGCAGCCACCCGGGCGTTGCCCAAATCCATCAGTGCATCGGGCACGCGTTCCCCGTTCACCGTGCCTGTCTGCAACAGTTCGAAGAGGGATGCGGTCCCGGCAAAGGGTTTTCCTTCGGCGGTCTTGAGCGGAGCGACATCCACATGCACCTGACAGGGCTGATCGAGCGAGGAGGCAACCATGAATCCACCCTGCTCCACCTCATCCTGATAGACGGCGGCCAGACGCACTGCACCGCCTTCTCGGCCGCATGGCGCCAGCCGTTTCTCATCGAACAACCCGTACGCGGGCGTTGCCCAGGCGTACAGCGCCGAAACGGACGTGTCCGGCGCGCCCGTCCGCGCTGGAACGGTCCAACCGGCGTCGGCGATGACCTTGCCGCCCGGATCACGGACAGTGCATTGCCACGCGTCCCCCTCTATCAGTTCACCGCCCGGCAGGGGCACTTCAAAAGCAGAAGATGCCGTCACACGGCCCTGGATTATGGACACCCGGCCGGGGGCGGTGCTGCGCACATTCACGCACAACAAGGCTCCGTGCGGATTGTCCACCCTTGCCGTCGCCGCCGCACCCGGGGCGTTTCCCTCCGGCCAAGTCACCGTTATGCCTTCCGGAGCCGGGGTTCTACCGTAGACGGGCTTGGGGGTTCCCATGCGGAAGCGGTGCGCCAAGAGCGACGCGTCCACGGTCATCACTTCCGGCACCGTTCCCGCGGGCCCCTCCAGCATCAGTGCTGAACCGTTGATGCACCCGCTCAGGCGCAGGTCGTCGATCAGATTTCCCGCCTGATCATACAGGCAGGCGTGCTCGCCGTAGGTGGTCACCAGCACCTCCTGCTTTCCGTCCCCGTTGGCGTCAAACACCACAGGCCGTCCCCGGTTCTTGGAACGAAACTCATGGGTCCACACCCGCTGCCCCTTTTCGTCCAACGCATAGAGGTTGCCCCAGAGGCCGGTGCACAGGACAAGCGGCCGGTCGTTGGGGCGGGGCAATAACACAATGGTGTTGCCCACCTCGTCATCGATGGATGCGGTCCATGCCGGAGTGCCATCCATCCCCATTGCCTGCAACTCTCCCGCGACAGTCCCGCAGAAGATCAGCCGCTCCGCGCCAATCTCGAGAACTTCCGCTTTCGAACTGACGTTTGCCTTCATATCGTGCGACCAGAGGATCTTCCCGGCGCTGTCCAACCGGTGAAGCTGCGGGCCCGCAGAGACGAGTAACGATGGAACCCCACCGTCTCCAAAAACGGCCACCAGCGCGTCACACTCGCCTGTTCCCAGTTGGGTTTGCCAGACCGGCTTGCCTGCCAGATCAAGAGAGGTCACGGTTCCCGACTGGTCGCTCAGGACGAATGCCGGGGCTTGCCCACCGGACAGTGGCAGCATTGCAGGGGCGGCGCAGTTGAAGGAGGTCTCGCCGGGCAGTTGGTATTCCCATCGGGGCTGGAAGGCCGCGTCCAGCGCCACCACCAGGCCCTTGGTATTGCACACGATGATGCCTCCCCCCTGCCCTTCGGGAATCACCGCAGGACTGGACGACCAGACGCCCTTGGGCAATTGCGCGACACGTCCGTCAGGCTCCCTGCCCATGTCTGATCCGTCCAGCCCCCACGCCATGACTTCGCCGTTCCGGTTCACGGCAATCATCGCGGGCTGGGCGTTGGCGACGCCCAGGACAGGTGTGCACTCCACCGGGTACTGTCCGGTGGTCCGGGTCCACACGAGGTCCGCAGCCATGACAGTCAGGGACGTCAGGAGTTGGACGCTCAGGAACAGGCAGGCAATATTTCGGCAGCGCATTTGCAGATCCTTCCGGGTGGCAGAAACGACGGCAGCTTCTATCGTACTTGCGGCGGCCACCTATTGCCACATCTTATGGACGATATGGACGATATGGACGGTATGGACGGTATGGACGGTATGGACGGCAGACAGGAATGTCTGCCCCACACTTTGAACGAAGGCAGCCCCGGGCCGAATGCCGGTCCGGGGCTGCGCGCATGACAGATTCTGCGCCGGAATTGACGTGTCCGGGCTGTGAATCCGTGGATTAGAGGCTGTTGCCGAAGTCCTCGCGGAACTTGGCCATCAGTTTCTCGGGCCACGGGGAGGTCGGCTCCATCTTGCCCATGAAGAACCGGAGCACCTTGGGCTCGTAGTAGAACTTGAGGCCGCCGACAAGATCACGGTTCTGATAGAGCCAGTCGAGGCGGTCGAACACGTATTTCACCTGGGACAGGGTGAACACGCGGCGCGGCATCGCCAGACGCATCAGTTCCAAGTCCGCATACACGTCATTGCCGTCGGCGTCGCGCACGCTGGACACCGTGCCGCGCTCCATGCCGCGCACGCCGGAAATGAGGTAGAACGCGGCAACCAGCGCTCCCGCCGGATACTCGCTCTGCGGGACGTGCGGCAGGAACCCGGTCGCATCGACGTGAACGCCGAGCGCGCCGGGAGGCGTGACCACGGGAATGCCCTTTGCGTCGAGGCTCTCGACGAGGAACTTGATGAACTGCGGGGACTGGCTGATGACGGTCTCGTCCTGGGTTTC
Organism: Candidatus Hydrogenedentota bacterium; assembly: GCA_903922535.1. The sequence continues at coordinate 394 of CAIXUF010001066.1, read as the reverse complement.
ACGCAGGCCGACGGCCATGGCCTCGATCTCGCGGATGGAGCAGCCGCCGTAGGTAAGGAATCCCTCGTACAGGATGACCATGTCCTTCAACATATCGAAATACTTCACGTTGTTGGTGAAGATGCCGCCGCCGCGGGTCGAACTGACCTTGCGGCTCGAGAAGTACACGACATCGCACAGGCCGCACATGAGCAGCAGAATGTCCTTGATCGGCGTGCTTTTGAACTCCGCCTCGCGCTGCTTGATGAAGTACGCGTTCTCGCCGATGAGGCTGGCGTCCATAATGAGCGGGATGTTGTGCTGGTCGCAAATGGCGCGCACTTCGCGCAGGTTAGCCATGGAGAAGGGCTGCCCGCCAAGCAGGTTTGTGGACGCCTCCATGCGCACGAGCGGG
>CAIXUF010001065.1 GCA_903922535.1 Candidatus Hydrogenedentota bacterium | reverse complement strand
CGAAAGGGCAGACACGCATGGACAGCATGTTGAACCTGACAAAGCGGGTGGTTGAAGGTCTCCCAACCCCAACAGAAGAGAGTGTCGAATACAGAGATACGGTTACCCGCCACCTGCGCATGGCCGTGTCGCCTTTGGGGCGCCGGACATGGCGCTATAGGCGGAAGGTGTCCGGGCGCACTCGGGTGCTCACCATTGGCACCTATCCCGAAATGACGCCGGACATGGCGCGCAAGGAAGCCTTGCGCGTGTCGGCCGAGTACGATGCCGGGAACGATCCGGCGGTTGACAAGAAGAAGCTCCGCAACCTTCTGACGTGGGCAGACCTGTTTGCATGGTACGTCGAGAACCACGCCAAACCGCACAAGCGGACGTGGGAGTACGATGTGTCCATGGAGGAGCATTATTGCTCGGCATGGCGCGCGCGGGCCTATACGGCCATCGACACGGCTCTGGTAACCCGCTGGCACAAGAACCTGGGCACCGTCAACGGCCAGCACCAGGCCGACCGCGTTTTGGCAATGGTCAAGACGGTGTTTGCCGTCGCCATTGACGCTGACGTAATCCAAGGGGCGAATCCCGCCGCACACGTCCACAAGTTCTTTGCCTCTGCCCGCGAGTACAGTCGGGACCGGTTTCTATCGGGGGAAGAACTCGGGCGGCTGTTGCGGGCGCTGGCAGAGTACCATGATCCGGACATGGCCGACTTCTTCACCGTGGCGCTGCTCACCGGCGCGCGTCGAGGCAATGTTCAGTCCATGCGTTGGGCCGACATGGACCGGGCCGATAAGGAGAATCCAAAATGGACGATACCGGGCACGGAATCCAAGAACAAGACACCCATGAGTGTGCCGTTGCTGCCGCCCGTGCTGACCATTCTCAACCGCCGGCACGACGACCAGCAACCAGGGGAGTACGTCTTCCCTGCCAAGCGCTGCAACTCCAACACCGGACACCTCACGGAACCAAAGAAGGCGTGGGCGACAATCTGCGAGACAGCCGGATTGAAGGACGTTCGCATTCACGACCTGCGCCGCACAATGGGAAGTTGGCAATCCCTGCTCGGGGCGTCCATGCAGGTCATCGGACGTTCACTCGGGCACAAGTCTATGCAGTCAACGGAAGTCTATGCCCGGTTGAATGACGATCCGGTCAGGGCGTCAATGGGAAAGGCAATCGCTGCAATGACAGCGGCGGTGGCAGAGGAGAAACCGGTTCAAGGCAAGCTTTTGCAGTAAGGCGAAAAGTCCCCTGCCCCGCTGAAAGAACTGCATGGGGGTTTTTCTGGTTACGGTGAGCAGTGAACGATGAAGGGAGTGGTTGGCGTCATGATTCCGCAGAGGACAAATTCAAAGCCCCACATCCTCTTCGTCTGCGCCCGCAACCAGTGGCGAAGCCCCGCCGCCGCCAGGCTCTACGCCAACGACCCACGGATCGAGGTTCGTTCGGCGGGGATCAGTTCCGCCAGTGTCCATCGGATCACGAGCCGGGACATGACCTGGGCTGATCTGGTGCTGGTCATGGAGCAAAAGCAGGCGGTGCGGCTGGCGGAGATGTTCTGGGACATGCGGCTTCCGCCCATCGAAT
>CAIXUF010001064.1 GCA_903922535.1 Candidatus Hydrogenedentota bacterium | reverse complement strand
TGCTCGCGCGTTTTGCGCAGTCCGGCGGAAAAGTGTTTTGCCTGGGCGCGGCACCCGGCGTGGATGGCAAGTCCGGTCCGGAAGACGCAGGAATTCACGTTGCCGCGAGCGTGGACGCGCTCGTCGCGCAAGTTATGCCCGCACTTCGGATCGACCCGCCGGCAAACGGAATGCGTGCCACGGGGCGAAGCACCGAAGGTGGGGAAATTGCCGCGTTGTTCAACGAGGACGGCGAGACCTATAAGGGAACACTCGCCGTGGATGCGTCCATGGCCTATTCGCTCGATCCGCAAACCGGCACCGTTTCGCAATGTCCTATTCAGGACAAGCATCTGCCGCTGCACCTGTTGCCCGGCGAGAGCCGCATCTTCTTCCTGACGGACAAGGCGTTGGACGCGCTGCCCGCAATGGAAGCTTCGGATGAGCCGACAACCCTCGATGGACAAATCACCGCCACGCCAAGACGGCATTTCATTGTCGGTGATCACGATTTCGAGATTGTCGCGCCGAATCCGGAGTCGGTTCCCCTCGACAAGGCGACACGCTGGGCGGACTGGCTCGGCGCGGATTACTCGGGCGAGGTGGACTATCGCGTCCCCCTCGAACTTCCGGAAGCGTGGGCCAACCTGCCGCTCCAACTTGAATGCGGCACCGTCGAGTACGCCGCCACGGTGTTGCTCGACGACAAGTCCGTGGGCCAGATGCTCTGGCCGCCCTGGCGCATCACCCTCCCTCCCACCGCCGCAGGCAAACATGAAATCACGCTGCGCGTCGCCAATACCCTCGCCAACGAACTCACTTCGGAACGCGTCAAAGCCGACTGGGCCGCAAAGAAAGGCCCCGGCTGGCCCAGCCCCTACCATGCGCGCACGATAGTGTTTGAGGAAGAATCCCGCGGCGGCGGCATTCAGGGTCCGATTGTGTTGCGAAGAATGAGGGACGCGGCGAATTGACGGTTATGCGTCCGCCTCATTCACCATCATGACCTTGTTGAAGAAGCCTTTGCGGTCGCGCATCATGATCATATGCTCCAGCAGGCCGTCGGGCCCGGTGCGGTGGCTGATGAGCGGCTTCACGTCAATCCGGCCCGAGGCCATCGCGTCGAGCGACATGCGCCATTCGTTGCCGCGCAGTTCGGCGAAGGACGAGTTCCAGGTGCCCAGCACACGCAGCTCGTTGCGCAGGATCGCCCAGTAGGCCTTTTGCGACAGCGTCATCGGCCCGGCGGGGTTGCCCATGAGCACCACGGCGCCGAAGGGCTTGGCGCACCGCACGGTCTGCTCAAACGCCGCCGCGCTGCCCGAACCCTCCACCACCACGTCCGCGCCGAGCGCCGCATGGCATCGCACCCAGGCCACGGCATCTTCGTCTTTCGGGTTGCACGTGAATTCATAACCCAGTGAACGCGCAAAGTTGAGCTTTTCGGGGTCCACATCGAGCAGCATGACCCGCGCCGCGCCCCAGGCTTTGGCCCACTGCGCGAGCATCAGGCCAATCGGTCCCGCGCCGAAGATCGCCACCGTCGCACCCAGGTCGATCTTCGCCTGCCGCAGCGCATGCGCGGCCACGGCGGCCGGTTCGCACATCGCCGCCTCCTCCAGTGACAGTCCCTCGGGCACGGGCACGAGGTTCCATTCCGGCGCGACCACGTATTCGGCGAACGCACCGTCGCAGCGCGACCCGAGATAGTCGTAGTCGATGCACTGTGCATAGGCGCCCACGGCGCACATCGCGCAGCGCATGCACGGGATCAGCGGGAACACGGCGGCACGCCGACCGACACGGGCGGGGCTTACCCCCTCCCCCACCGCGTCCACCACCCCGGCGAACTCATGGCCGGAAATCAGCGGAAAGCGGTAGGTGCCCTTTTCAAACACACGCGGGATGTCGGAACCGCACACGCCGCACGCGGCCACGCGAACCCGCACCCAGCCCGGACCCGGTTCGGGCACGGGCACATGTTCCGTTCGCAGGTCGCCGATGGCGTGCAACACACAGGCTTTCATGGTTGTCCTTTCTGCATGTCGATGACAGGGGACTTATGATAACGGGAAGGTCCCTGGGTTACAATTGCGGCCACAAACTTAACAGGAGACCGCTCCAATGATAAACCGGCGCGACTTTCTCACCACAACGGCCGCAGCTTCGGGAATGCTGCTTGGAGCCTCGCTCGACGGCGTCGCGCAGGAAGCCCACGTGGCCGCGTCCAACGCCGGACCCCTGCTTTCGGTGACAAAAGTGAAAGAGCCGGTCGCCATCGCCATGTGGGACTTTAGTTGGCTGTTGCGCCACCATCCGGCGGGCGAGTTCTGGGACTGGTCCAAAGTTCTGGACGAACTGGTCGACCGCGGCTACAACGCGGTGCGCATCGACATGTTTCCCGCACTCGTCGCGGCCAATCCCGACGGCGCCGTGGTGGAGGAGTTTTTCTTTCCCAAGAACGACTGGAAGCCCGCGATGTGGGGAAACAACTGCACGATGAAGGCCCGCCCGCGCGAAGCGCTGCTGGAGTTTCTACCCAAATGCGCCGAGCGCGGCGTGCATGTTGGCTTTTCCACCTGGTTCTTCGGCACGGGCGTCGAAAAGATCGAGGGGCTCGACGGTTTCGTCCGCGTGTGGGACGAGACGCTGGCCTTTCTGGACAGCCATGGGCTGCTCGACAACGTTTTTTATGTGGATCTGCTCAACGAATATCCCATGTTCAACGGGTTCACCTGGCTGGAGAAGGAGTTGAAGGCGGTGCGGGATCGTGAACTGGGCACGATCGAAAACCCCGAACAGCGCGAACGTCAGGCCCACCAGTGGGACAAGGACATGGGCCAGTA
>CAIXUF010001063.1 GCA_903922535.1 Candidatus Hydrogenedentota bacterium | reverse complement strand
GTTGCTTCGCCCGTTGTCTAAGAGCGGCGTGTACCGGTTGCGGAATACCTTTTAGAGTTATGCTTTTCACGCCGTAACCATATCACAACCATAATGGTTGTCAATGGATATGTCATCATTTGAGTAACGCCTCAGTGACGCAGGGGGGAGCGAGGGGTGCGGTCTCTGCTTGGACTGGCCGGTTTCGAGGCGTTCTTTTTTTGTTGCATAGTATGTATATCAGAGTATATACCTACCAGCATGAAGACACCACAGGTTTCGACGGCGGGGGGACGCAAGGAGTTTCTCGCAGCGCTCGGTCGCTTATGGCCGGCCGCGAAGGGCTCCGTAGCTGAGGTGCACAAACCGTGTGTGCGCGCGGGCTGTAAGGCCTGCGCGCAAGGGCGCAAACATCAGGCCTTCATCCTCGCGTACAAGGAGGGCGGGCGACGGCGGTGCCTGTACGTGCCGAGGGAACGGGTGGCCGCGTTGCGTGCGGCCATCGCCAATGGTCGGCGCATCGAACAGTTGCTTTCGCAGTGCGGGGCTGAGATGGTTAAGCAGGCGCGCCGGAAGCGGTAGGAGAACGGTGATCGCGTGGCGTCCCAGAACCCGCTCGGATTGGACGGTCTGCAAAGCGTGCTTGCAGAAGCAGCAGACGATCGACCGGCTGCAAGAGGAACTGAAGCGCGTGAAGGACAAGTTGCGTTATCAGGAGCGAACGGCCAAGGAAGGGCCGTTCGGCTCATCCACGCCGTCCTCGAAAGTGCCCGTCAAGCCCAACAGCTTGGAGGATAATCAGGCGCGTAAGGGAGGCGCCAAGCCCGGCCATCGCGGCCACGGCCGCAAACCCCTGTTGCCCGCACAGGCCGAACGCATCATCCCGGTCCAGCTTCCCACGAGTTGCCCGGACTGCGGGACGCCGTTAGAGAACCGCGGCCGTGCCCGACGCACGGTGCACGACGCCCAGCCGTTGAAACCCGAGAAGCAGTTGTTGCTGCTGGACGTCAAACGCTGTCCGAAATGTCGGCGGACTTTTCGCGCCAAGCCGCCCGGAGTCCTGCCCAAGAGCCTGTTTACCAATCGGCTGTTGGCGGTCGTGGCCGTGGAGCATTACCTTCATGGTCGCACCCTCGGTCAACTGCAGCGCCAACTCGGCGTCGGCTACGGCGCGTTGATCAACGCCCTGCACGGTCTCGCCCGCCGCCTCCAACCCGTTATCCCCCACCTCATCCGGCAGTACCGGGCGGCCCCGGTGAAGCATGCGGACGAGACCGGTTGGCGTTCGGACGGACGGGGCGGCTATGCCTGGTTGTTCTGCACGCCGAAGCTGAGTCTGTTTCGGTTCCGCAACAGCCGGTCGGCCAAGGTGGCCCACGAGGTCTTGGGCGCCAAGCGACTTCCCGGCACTTTGGTGGTGGATCGCTACAATGCCTACAACAAGGCTCCCTGCGCCATCCAGTACTGCTACGCGCATCTATCTCGCGACATCGAAGACCTGCAAAAGGACGATCCCGACGACCCAGAGGTCACCGGCTTCGTGGAAACCGCTCTTCCGGAACTGGCCGCCGCCATGAGCTTGCGGCAGCTCAAACTGTCGAAGGCGCAGTTCCGGCAGCAGGCCGCCGCGCTACGCCACCAGATCGAGAGCACCATGAACGCCTCGGCCTCCCATCCAGGCATCCAGCATATCCAGGACATCTTCCGGGAGAAACACCAACGCCTGTACCGCTGGACACTCGACCCGAGCATCCCCGCCGAGAACAACCGGGCCGAACGCGAACTGCGCCCGCTGGTGATCGCCCGCAAAGTCAGCTTCGGCTCTCAATCCGAGGCTGGGGCCGCCACGCGCGAAGTCTTGATGAGCGCCTTGCTCACCCTGCAGAAGCGCACCCCCGATCCGCTCGCCGCCCTCACCGTAGCGCTCGACGCTCTGGTCACCCGCCCTAACGCCGATGTCTATCGGCTCCTCTTCGGTTCCGACACCTCCTGAGCGCCCCGGTCGCATCAAAAGCCTTCGGGCCTCCCTTGCGCCTCCCTCGCTCACCCCTGCGTCACTGAGGCGTTACGGTGCGCAAGTCACCTCCGTAGGGGTTTGACGGCGCGGCCTGTTCTGCGTCATCACCGCGGGCTATCTTGCATCGTGAGGAAACAGTCGACACCAGCGGCCGTTGCGGTGCAGTGTTGCCAACG
>CAIXUF010001062.1 GCA_903922535.1 Candidatus Hydrogenedentota bacterium | reverse complement strand
CGCCACCATCACCATGGCCGACGCCTTCTTCGACAGCCTGGTCAACGCCGGCTGCAAAGCCTATTTCTGCGGCCACGATCATTTCTACAACCGCTCCTTCCTCGAGCGGAACGGCCAGCGGCTCTGCCAGGTGCTCTCCGGCTGCGGCGGAGCTCCCTTTGAGCTTTGGAATGCCGGCAGCTACTCCTCCAGCAATCCCGAATGCGACATCCGCGCCCAGCTTGGCTTTCATAACCCGAGCAGCCACGGCTACTGCGTCGTCACCGTGAAGAACGACCACTCGCTCTCCGCCGTGATGAAATTCATCGATACGGTATCCACCAACGGCATTGTCCCCGCACCCGACACGTTCGACTTCGACTACTTTCAGTGCGCCACGGCCGGGATGTTCTCCCCGCTGACCGTCACTTCGGCGGCCTCGAGAGTCACCGCCCAGGGGCGCTACATTGACCCGGTCAAAGGCGTTCAGAGGACGACGAAGAAAGAGGGCTTGATGCCCAGCTTTCCGCCGTCCGAGTTCGCGCCCCAGTGGTACCTGTGGTCAGACACGATCGGGCTCTTCACGAGAAAGCACTGGGATGCCCACAAGACCACCGAAGAAAACCTGAAGGATCATCCCATTGCCCCGCTCGCCTGCGACATGGTCGTCACCGCGGACGGAGTGCCGGAAGCGCCGGAGACCGTTGCCTACCTTCCGCCTGCCATCACGGCAACCGTGAATGTCGACTCCAACGCGCAGGTGGATTTGCCCCCTTCGCGCGGGGAGACCCTCACTCTCAACGGCTTCTACTTCGGAGTCCAGCCTCCCAGGGCGTGGCTGGAGTATTCGAAAAACGGCAAGACCGCCGCGCTGATGCTCGGAGTGGGCCGGGACCGGAACTACCCCGACGCCAGGGGCCGGCCCGGCAGAAGCTGCATGGACCTCACGACCGGTGAAAGCTCCATCACGCTGATGATCCCCACAGCCTGGCCCAGGGGATGGAACGAGGCGGAACCGCACAACCTTGTCATCGACAATGGCATCGGCGTGGCCACCATGAACTTCTCGGAGCAGCCCACGGGCGTGCCGCCGGAATGACGACAGGGGAAGCAATTACTTTGCCAACCAAAACGATTTTGCCAAGAATGATTTTGCCAAACGCATTCCCGTCGTTTTTATGTCCAAACAAGGCTTACGACAAAGATGGGTCGCGGGCTCTCGCCCGCCTTGCGTTGAGAATGGGCGATCACTTCCCTTTGGACGTTTCCAGGGACGCGGGAATGGCGATGCCGATCTTCGCGGCCTGCTTGCGATTGATCACGATCTTGGTCTCGGCGACGTTCACGATCGGGATGTTGGCCGGGCTTTCCCCGCGGAGCACGCGCGCGGCCATGCGCCCGGCCGTTTGCCCGCTTTCCGTCCAACTGATGCCGACGGCCGCCACGGCACCGCGGTCAACGAATTCCGAGTCGTTCAGGACCACCGGGACCTTCGCCCGGTCAGCCGGCCCGAGCACGCCCTCGAGCGCCTGCAGCACGGTGTTGTCGCCGGTGATCCAAATCGCCTGCGCCCCGCGTGACAGCACCGATTGCGCCGCCAAAAGGACATCCGCGGTGGTGGAAATCGTCACTTCTTCGAGTTTGATCCCATCCGGTTCCAGGATCTGGCGCGCCTCGCGCACGGCCCGGACCGAGTTCACCTCGGAGGCGTTGTAGACCGTGCCCACGGTCTTGAGGTCGGGCACCAGTTCGCGCAACGCCGCCATGGTCTTGCCGATCGCCGGGAACGATGCGACCCCCGTGATATTGGGGAGGTGATTCGTGAAGTCCGTTCCCGCCCCGGCCGCGATCGGGTCATAGGTGTAGACGAACACGATCGGTGTGCGTTTGACCTTGGCACACGCCGCAGCCACGCCCGGCGAGGTCATGGGCACGATCAAGTCCAACCCCTCGCCCTCGAGCGACTGCATCAGCAGGGGTAGTGTTGCAATCTCGCCTCCGGCGTGGCGCCGGATCACCTCCAGGTTGCGTCCGACCTCAAACCCTTCGGCGCGCAGGCCGTCCAGATAGCCTTCGATGGCGATGTCGGCCGCCGCGTCCGGCCCGAACGAGGCGAACGCGATCCGGTAGACGCGTTCGCCGCCAGCCTTGGCCGGTGTCTCTGCCTTATGCCCGCACCCCGCCGCGGCCATAGCCAACACCACGGCGGCGCCCGATGCCAGAACCATGCCGCGATACGCGTTTCGCATGCGATCATCCTTGTTGATACGTTTGAATATCTTCGCCCGTCACACGGGTTTCCCACCATCAAGCCGCGAAAAACGTCATCATACTACGCTGTCACATTGGATTTACAGAGATTTTGTCTCGAAATCGCTTTCCGCCCGCCGCCCCGCCCGCTATCCTCTTTCTTTTCGCATGCCCAAGG
>CAIXUF010001061.1 GCA_903922535.1 Candidatus Hydrogenedentota bacterium | reverse complement strand
CGCTTTTCGCGGAGGTGCCCGGACTTTTGATCCAGCCGGTATTCCAGCGTGCCGACGGGGGACGGCTGTTGGAAGGCTGTCGTGTTGTCACGGGTGCCCGTGAGCTGGCGGGCGCGGGCCGACGGGGCGAGGTCGAAAAACATCTGCCGCACATCGGCGGCGGCACCGGAGGCAATTTCCGGGTGGCGTTTCAGGAGTTCGCCGGGCATCCGGCTATGGAGGCGTCCGCCGGTTTCGCTGAGTTCAAAGACATTGATGCCGAGCTGGCTCAGGCCGACGAGCGCGAAGTGGCGCTTGCGGGCATTGACGGTGAGGACGCCGAGCGCGGGAAATTTGAACCACCGGTATTGGATGACCGCGCTGCTGACCGCCGAGTAACGGTCGGGGATGGGGCCGCCAAGCGCCACGGGGGAAGACGGGTCCGCTTGAGCCGGACGACCGGACGCGCAGACGGCGAATAGAAAATACAATGCTCTCGGCGCTCGCATGCCCGGAAGCCGCATCACTGCCCGGCCGATTGACATCTACGCGCGCCTTCCGCTGCCAGCCTGCGGGACCCATCAGCTTCAAGGATGTCGGTGATCGTGCTCATGACTTGAGAGCTACCCGACTTTCCCGGAAAAGAAAAGAGCCCATCCGCGCACGCGCAGGGCAAACGCATGAAAATCCCCGCTGGGTTTCGCTGAGACAGGGAGCATGAACGTCACCCCCGTGAATGGCGCAGGACCTCGCCGCGGACTTTCTCGTTCACATAGTAACCGGGCTTCTCGAAGTTCGTCTTGAGCAGCGGGTAGAGATCGTGGCCCTTGTTTTCCAAACGGAGGAACCAGCCCATGTAGTTGATGCCGGCGCACAGGTAATCGATCTCGTCCTTGGGGACGCCGGTGTAGCTGGCGATGAGATTCATCGTTGTCTGCACGCCGTGGCAGAGCCCGACAAACTGCAGCCCATCCACGCGCCCAAGCGCCCAGCAGCACATGGCCATCGGGTTGGCGTAGTTGAAGAGAATAGCCTTCGGGCAGAGTTCGCGCATGTCGTTGGCGATCTCGATCAGCGCTGGGATGTGGCGCAGCGCGCGGAACACCCCGCCCGGACCCCTCGTGTCACCGATGCATTGGTCCACCCCGTATTTGAGCGGAATCTCGTAATCCTGCCGGAATTCCTCAACACCGCCGGTTTGGATCATGACGACGACATAATCGGCGTCCTTCAGGGCCTCGCGACGGTCTGTGGTGGAGACGACGGTGGCGTCGAGCCCGTTGTCCTTGATCATCCGGTTAACAAACGCCGCCATCTTGTCGAGCCGGGTGTGGGTCTTCGCCATCAGGCGGTATTCGCTCCCCGCCAGCGCGGGCGTCGCGAGGAAGTCGGACATCAGGGTTTTGCAGAACACGAGACTGCCTGCGCCGATCATTGCGATTTTAGCCATGGTCTGATCCTCCGTTTACTGTTGTTTGCCTTCGTTGAAGAACACGTAGAGGCCTTCTTTGCCCGGCGCGATGATCTCGGGGCGTCCGTCGCCGTTGAGGTCGGCGACGGCAAAATAGATGCCGCAACCCTTGCCGGCGCCGATTGGGCCATAGTCCACGATCTGCTTGGCAAACCCCTCTCCAGTCCACTTGAAGTAGTAGATGCCGAGATGGTCCCACTCGCCGGCCTCGTTGCCGCAATGGGCGCGATGACGTTTGCCCGTGACCAGTTCGGGTTGTCCGTCGCCGTCAATGTCCACCCAGTGGAGGTCGTGGTATTGGGCGTGGTAGGGATCGACCGGGTGATGCATCCACTCGCGCTTGCCATTGACGAGCTTCCATTCGCTCCACCAGAGGCCGTAGGCGTGGGCGTTGCCGGTGATGATTTCGTTCTTTCCGTCGCCGTTGATGTCCACGACAAGCATCGGGATGCTCGCCGACCAGCCCCACGGGGGCGATGGGAAATCCTCGTGCCAGATCCATTCGCCTTTCTCAGGATCCTCTGGGGCTTCCAGCCAGCCATTGCAGAGCACGATGTCCATTCGCCCGTTGCCGGCGATGTCGCCGCATCCGAGCCCGTGCCCCTGGCCAGTGCCTTCGGGGAACTTGTAAACGGACACCTTGCGGAATTCGCCGGTGCCCTTGCCATTCTG
>CAIXUF010001060.1 GCA_903922535.1 Candidatus Hydrogenedentota bacterium | reverse complement strand
GGCCGCCTACGCGCCTGACGACAAGGATTATCAAAACCCTGTCACGCTTTATCCCAGAATCCGAAGGCGTCCGCTGTATCTTGCGTCCGTAACCCGGTTCAAATCTCCTCACGACCATTTTGCTTATCAGACAACGCTCAACTTGCTGGCATTGTTTGAGGCGTATGAAAAGTTGGGGAGGAAGCCGTTGCCGCGTAGTTTTGCGAAACAAATAATCCACATTGCCAGGCATGAATCGCTCGATAAGTGGTTGGAAGAGCTTCACATTCATGCAGACTCCCCTGAAACCGCCCAAGCCATGCGGAGTGAATTGGAGAAGATTCTTGAGTCCGGTGAAACGGGGCTCCCTGCGGCAATCACTTTCCCAAGCACCGCCCGGCGTGAATTTGAGGAACAATGGTGGCATGACATCCACGATTTGGCGCACGGCAAGTTTCTCAACAAGGACAATGCAGACACCATACAGGATTCGGCAACGCTAAGCAGGGTGGCCCACCAACACCGGGATCTGGAACAACTGGGCGACGCCCTGATTGAACGCCACCGCCAGTCAATTGAAGCCGCCGGCATGCAGGACATTGCCATGGTTGGCGAAGTGCCCTTCAAATGGGATACCGTGTACGAGTTTCAATCCTTTGGAGGATGGAAAGACGACCACGAAGGGCATTCGCACGAACGCAATATCCTGGTGGTCATCCCGGGGAAGAACCGGTCTGAGGCGGTTGTGATGGCCGACCATTACGATACCGCGTACATGGAAGATGTTTATGAAAAAGAACGCGGCGGAAATGGCGCCCGGATCTCGGCAAAAGGCGCCGATGACAATTGCTCCGCTACGGCCACCCTGTTGCAGGCGGCTCCGATTTTCCTGAAACTAGCAAAAGAAGGCAAACTGGAGCGGGATGTCTGGCTGCTGCACCTCACCGGTGAGGAATTCCCGGCGGACTGCATGGGGGCACGGAATTTCTGCCAACGGCTCATCGAGAAAGACCTGAAACTCCATGTCAACGGCGATCCGCCGCTTGATCTCTCGAAAACCACGATCAAGGGGGTGTTCGTAATGGACATGATTGCCCACAACCGGGACGACAACCGCGATATCTTCCAGATCTCCCCCGGGAATACGGCGGGTGCGTTAAAAATCGCCCTTCATGCTCACCTGTCCAACATGCTCTGGAATGCCCGAGTGCCTGAATGGAACAGAACGCCCGAACGCCAGCACCTGGCCAGGGGCATGCGCTGTACTGACAACAAGGCCATACCCGCCCCGGCGTCCTTCCTGCCCCTGAATGGCGAGGTTCGCACCCATTTAGACCCGAACAGCTCGCTATTCAACACCGACGGCCAGATATTTTCAGACATCTGGGTTCCGGTGGTTCTGTTCATGGAGAACTACGACATCAGCCGCACCGGCTATCACGATACGAAGGACACCATGGCGAATATTGATCTCGACTATGGAGCAGCCCTCGCCGCCATCGCCATTGAAGCCGTCGCCCGCACTGCCGTTGAACAACCGATATAGCGTCAACCCACCAACTGGAATCACCATGGAAATCACATTTCGCACCCTGCCCCGGAACGAGGACATTAAACGGATTGAAGACATCGTTGAATCAACCGGTTTTTTCCATGGCCATGAAGTCCTGGTCGCTGTGGAGCTTGTGGTTGAAAGGCTGCAGGAAGGTGAGCAGAGCGGGTACCATTTTGTTTTTGCCGAAGTGGAAGGAGTGACCGTCGGGTACTCCTGCTTCGGGCCAATCGCCTGCACGAAGTCGAGCTTTGACCTGTTCTGGATCGCCACCCACAACGATTTCAGGGGAAAGGGGATTGGCCGGAGGTTGCTGGAGGAGACGTACAGGATCGTCCGTCAATTGGGTGGTACCGCCCTGTATGCCGAAACTTCCGCCCGTGAGCAGTATGAGCCCACCCGCCAGTTCTACGATTCGAACAGGTTTGAAATGGAAGCCCGGCTCAAGGACTTCTACGACAAGGACGACGACAAGCTGATCTATGTGAAGCGGTTGTCGTAACCGGGTGTTTCACTAGTACTTCGGTTCCAGGCGCACGCCGCCACGGTAGAAGCGCTGCGTTTCGTTCGTAGTGGTCCAGATCAGCCAGGCTCCGCTGGCGGGGATGTTCGTCCGGCCCGGAACCGGGACCCAGGCCCCCGCCGACAGGTTGGTCGTCTCCAGCAGATCGTAGAAACGGGTCATCCCGGTGTAGAGCTCCCCCGTCGTCAGGATCGTCGGGAATCCAACCGTAACCTGGCCATTCGAGAGGACGATGGAACTTCCGAACCAGCTCGCCGGGTTGGTGGGATGCGTGCCCGCCACATACTCGTCGCCGTTCTTCATGCCATCGCCGTCCCAGTCATCGTTCCAGCCGCCGCGAGGAGCCCCCATGGCGCCGAAACAGCCTGTTTCCCACGCATCCGGCAGGCCGTTTCCATTCGTGTCCCGCCACGGCGGGTTGTCCTTTATCACGCCCCGGATTCCTTCACCGCTTGCGGGAGATACATAGGCCCTGACGTCATCGATGGATCCAATCCATGGCTGATCGGGGACATCGCAGTCACGGAGTCCGACAGAGAAACGGTTTACGGTCTCTGTAAACATCACGCTGTCGGTTATCGCGGCTTCCTGCGTCCCGTCCACGTAAAGCAGTTTGTTCGTCTCGCCCAGGAACACACCGGTCAGCTGATGCCAACGGTTATCGGCGATAAGGGTCGTGCCGGTTGCAACACGGCGTTGTCCGGGATTTGAGCTGCAATAGGCGGTAATCTGGGCTCTTCCGCCGCTAATCCCGAGGGTGTGATAGTTGTTGAACTCGTCGCTGTTGCCGACGAACACCGCCGTGGCGTCCCGAGTCGTGTTCGTTGTCCGTATCCAGGCCATGACGGTGAAGGGATAGGCGGCTACCACCGCGCCATCATGCCGCACCCCGTCGTCCACGCCGTCGAACGCGAGAGCGGATGCGGAAATTCCATCCGTCCACGCGGGCGGCGAGGTACCGTCCTCGCTATCCGGGTCGATGTCGAGCAGCACGCCGCCATATCCGTGGCCCGAACTGTCGGTTGCCGCCATTCCCGTGTTTTCGTCGAACCGCCAGTACAGCCAGGGGACCAGAGTCCAGTCGCCGGCGTCCCATGCAGCCGGGTCGTTGCCGGAGGCGACGGCGTCCCGCCGGACAAGCGGGCGGCCTGTGCCGTCGGTATCGGCCGGCCAGGGGGACTGGTGGAAGTAGATCGCTTCGTCCACAATCACCCACGTCACCGGCTCGCCCGGCAGATCGCCGAGCAACGGTCGTTCGATCGCAACCCGGCCGCTCCGGTCGGGCAACTCCCCCGTCCAGGGCCCGAGTACGCGCTGAACGCCGTCGGTGGGTCCGTAGACCGCTTGTATGAGGGTCATGAGATCCGCGTTTCCAGGGTCGCAGGGAATCAGAAGCATGGTGGCGCCGGCGGACAAGGTCAGCCCCGTCGGAAAGCTGTAAGCCACTGCGCCATCTAACCGCCACGGTCCGGCTTCTGTCCAGAGAGGCACGTTATTGGAGGCAGGATTGAAAATTTCCACGTACTCGCAGGTCGTTGCCGCGTCGGGATGGTCGGGAGGCGGAACGGGATGATACATAATTTTCCGGATTACCACGTGTCCGCCGGGCGGCGCATTGGCGGCGTTAGGCGTCGCAGCCAGGGCATACCAGTATGTAGCTCCGTCCGGGTACCGGCCAAGGGATGCGGAGGACTCCTGCGCCTTGAACGCCACGCAATCCACCACACGGTCATTCGTGTTTCCCGGCAGATAGGAGAGGAATACCGGCTCTCCGCCCTTGTACAACCCGAAACCCGTGTTCGTCGGATTGTGGAAACCGGTCACTTCATCGAACCAGGCCCAGCCGTGCGGCGGGATGACGCCAGTATCCGGAATCCGCCATTTCTTCAGGTTGGCGGCTTCGTCGCTCAAGTACCATGCGTTGGTCAGCGCCAGCGCCGCGGCCGTGGTGTTGTACAGCTCGATCCAGTCGTCGGAGTCCCATTCGGTCAGGTAGTCGGTGTGCGCCATGACTTCATTGATCACGGCGTTGCGAACGGGCTCGGGATCGGCCCGGCCCGGCGAACCGCCGATATACGCGCTGGACCGCCAGTTCCCTCCGTAGTACAGCGATCCCGCGTTTTCCGTGGGCACGGCGGACGACAGCGGCACCATCGAATGGCCGGCGCCTGCGGCGGCCAGTGGCCAGCCGCGTCCGCTCTGGTACTTGAACTCCAGCAGTGGCACGTGCCACGGCCCCTCGATCCGCAGCGTTTCACCCGCGTTGTCGAGCTTGCCTTCGTATTCGCCGGCAATGGCCATGCGGTTTGTGTCATATCGGGATGCAAAGACCGCGCGATTGCGAACGACAACCAGGCTGGCGCCCGGGGCCAGGTTGGTTACGGCGCTGCCGGTGAACTCAAACGTCACCCCGCCGGCCACCGCGACGGAGGAAAGATCCAGTGCCGTGGATCCGGTGTTGCTCAACTCGATATACTCGTAGTCGGAACCACCCACCGGATCAAACATCAATTCGGTAAGGCGCAGATGGTCCTGAAGAGGCCGATCCGGCACCGTGGAGGTGACCGAGAAACTGTTCGAGGCGATCAGTTCGCCCTGGAAGCCGTAGGCAAGGAGGGCAAGACGATTCACGCCTGGCACAACGGGAATAATCGCGCTCCAGAAGAAACGCGTGTCGACGCCGGAGCCGGTATTCGTCCACGTCAGGTCGAGCGGCTGCGGCAGTCCGGAAAGATACACGCTCTGCACGTCAATCCAGGCCTGCCCGCTCACTCTCGCAGTGTCCGTCGTGACAACGGATTCCACGCTGGTTATCAGGAACGGAACTGCCGGCGCCGGAAGCTGGCTGAGGGCGCTGTCTCCCCGCGTCTGGATGTAGGACGACTGGCTGATGAAGTTCTGGTTCAAGAGGGTGCCGTAATGGGTCAGCCAGGGGTTCATGTATGCCGTGTTGAAGACGGTGTTGATGAGGTTCCGCATGTGTCCGTAGTACAGCCGCTTGTTTCGCGGCAACAGGAAGACCTTGTTCAAGTTGTGCTGAGGCCAGAGCGAGGTCGCGGTAGAAAGAGCAAAAAGAAAATCCAGGTCCCAGGGCAGGGCGACCGTGGGGCCACCGTCAGCAGGCGCGTACACACGAAGGTTGTGCCACAACCCTCCCGGGATGTAGGCATCGCCAATGCCGCAGAGGCACTCCAGGGCCGCACACCGCATCCATTCGCTCTCATCCATGATCGCCGGGATCTGCTTATCGAGGGCGGTGCCGGTCAGCGCCAGGGTCTTGCACAGCTGAATCATGGAGGTGTAGTTGTCGCGGCGGCGGTTGGTGCGGATTCCGAAAGGCCAACGGTACGACTCCTTGTCGTTGCCCAGGTTGGTGAATTCCGTTCCCAAACTAGCGAAGGGAACGGGTTTCTTGAGGCTTTCCGGGTTGCCGTCCAAGGTGGAGGAAGGCTCGTACGTTACATCATAATTGTAAATGGTTCCCGCATCTCCGTCAGTCCACTGCGATTTGGCAAACTCCCCGCCGTAGGCCGCCATTTTGAGCAGGGCGGTTCCACGATGCACGTCCTTGCGCGGAATGAGATAGATCAGGTCGTCGTACATGCAGGGGATTCCCGCGCGGTTGAACATGTGCTTCGCGTAGACCTCGTCCTGCCCCCGCACGGTCGGAGTCCGGCCTGACCGATCAATGGAAAGCGACGCCTGGACGCCCCGAAACAGCTTGTCAGCGGGGAATTCCATCGCGTAGCCGCGATAGTTGTCGCCGTCCCGCGCCCTGGCCGCGCCGCTCCCGTCCGCGCGAACGCCCACGTCATAGAATGCCTGGTGCTCATTGTAGATCACCGTGCTCCCCAGGTCGGCGTTGCTCATCAGATTGGTCTGAGCCCACATGAAGTCGCTGTCGGCCGTTGTCATGACCAGCCGCAGGTTGTGCAGGAGTCCCGTCGAGGCCCGCCCGTCTTGGACCTGGTAGAGCGCCCGGGAGTTCTGGCCGGCGGCGGGGCACGTCGCGACCGCCCCAAGGCTGTCCACGCCTTTCACGTAGAACTGCACCACCGTGCCCGCGGACTGGCCGGGAATCGTGGCCGCATAGAGGCCATCGCCCTGGACGACCATGGCTTGCGCGTTGGTTGTTGCCCAGTTGCCGTCAACCGCCCAGAGGAGCGTGCAGGACGCAATGCCATCGGGATCCGTCGCCCGCAGTGCCACGCGAACCGCCTCTCCTGCCGCCGGCATGACCGGGGCATGCGTGAGATCCTGGAATTGGGGTCCGATGTTTGTCTGAAACGCCGAGTTACGCCGACCTGGCGTTCCGCCCTTCCCGGGAAGTTCCAGCGCAAACGTCTTTGCC
>CAIXUF010001059.1 GCA_903922535.1 Candidatus Hydrogenedentota bacterium | reverse complement strand
CTGTCTGCGAAACCGGGCGCATCCCAACCCGGCATTTCCAGGCGGGCATCATACTCCTCGCCGTCGTACTCGTTGTTCGCCTGTATGGGTCCCTTGGTCGTGAGCTTCCAGTTGCTGTCGCTGGTCACCGTCTCCGTGGTGCCGTCGGCATAGTCCAAACGCATCTGGAACATCATCTTCGGGTAGCCGAAGGTGTTTGTGGCGGTGGGCTGCGTGAAGCGGGGCGCATAGAAGCGCCCATTGCCCAGCATGACGCCGACGGCGTTCTTCCCCTGCTTAATGCGGTCCGTCACGTCATAGGTCATGTATTGGACACGCTTCTTGAACTCGGTCTGGCCCGGCACCATGACATCTTCGCCGACCTTCCCGCCGTTCAGGTGCAACTCGAAGAGCCCAAGGCCGCAGAGGTGCACCGTGGCGCGGGTGACGGCCTTGCCCGCCTCGAACTCACGGCGGAGCATGCGTGTGGCCAAACGGCTCTGGTCCGACTTGCCGCCGCCGGTCCATGGGGCCATGTCGAAGCCACCCAGGACCTGGGCCCTGCTCCATTTGGATTCATCCGCGCCGGGCTTGGCCCAGTCGGCCTGTTCCTTGTCGGTGACCTTCCAGGTGTTGTCGCTGATCAACTGCATTGTGGTGCCGCCGCTGAAACGCACCATGATGGACGCCACCAAGCCCGCCGGATTCGGGTTGGGACCGGCGTTCTCCGCCTCCACCGCGATGACGTTGCCGCCCTGATGCAGCTTGGACGCAATGTCGAATTCCTTGGTCTGCTTGAAATCCCCCGTGCTGCCCACCGGTTCGCCGTTCACGGACATCTCGCACCAGTTGTCCACACTCACATGGGCCACGGCGGACTGGATGGTCTCCCCTCCCGGAACGACCAGCACGGTGCGGAACCAGCAGTTGCCCACGGGTGCGGACACGGCCGGGTTCCCGCCGGGGAGCCAGATCCAGTTTGCCTTGGCAATGTCCTCATAGGCCAGCTTGGACATGTCCTCTCCGCCATCCAGGCCGAGCCATTTGCCCTGCCAGTCCTCCTGCCTGAGCAGGCCCATGGACCAGTGCGCCTGGTCACTCCAGGGCGAAGCCTCATCCCTGGTGTTCCATGACCGGACCTTCCAGAAACACTTCTGATCGGAGGCAAGGGGTTTACCCGCGTAGGCCATCTGCGTGGACTGGTCAGACGCCACCTTGCCCGAGTCCCACAGGTCGCCGGTGTCCTTCGCCAGTTGGTCCGGCGTGGAGGCGACAAGCACCTGACAGGCGGTCTGCGCGGCTCCGCGCTCCTCCGACTTGAGTTCCCAACTCAGGCGCGGTTGGGTAACGTCGATGCCCAGTGGATTCGTCCGGTATTCGCACTTCATCGCGCCGACGGTCATCGGTGCGGCGCCTGCCGCAGCCGCAACCAGTATTCCCGCCAGAAACAGACACGCTCCGCGCATGGCATTCACCCTCGCTTTTAGTTGTTCCAGTTTTGCGGCCGCCCGCTCCGAATCGGCGGACACATCGGCCCATGATACACATTTCCGGCTCGAACCGCGAAACGCATTTTGTCCGCCTTGCCTAGGTCTGGCGCCAGCCCTTCACCATTCACCCTTCACCCTTCGTGCTTTGTACATTGCACTTTGGGATGCCACGTGGGTTTCCAAAACCCGCGCGCGGCGGAGTCGCCATGCCGCCGCTTCTCCCCGCCCGCGCCATGCCACAGCGGGCGGTCCATATCCGGCCAAGCCAAAGCGGCGGCATAGCCGCCGCAGTCAAAAGAAACAAAGAAACCCCGGCCCGCGAGAGGCGGGCCTGGGTTGTGTGAATAGGGGTCAGGGCTGGGTTAGAGCACCGCCATGACGGCGCTACGGGGTCAGCACCACACGGATGCCGCAGTCGCTGGTAATCGCGTCCGGGAGGCCGGAGTAGCGGGCGGCACACCGGCAAATGCTGTTGGTGTTGCTCCAGCCACCGCTGCGACGCACCCGGGTAATACTCCGGGGACTATCCACCCAAGCCTGCCCTCCCGCCGGGGCGCCAGTGTAGTCGCCGTGGTAGTCATCCTCGCACCATTCATCCACATTCCCGTTCATGTCGTACAGGCCAAAGGCATTGTGCAGCTTCTGGCCCACCACATGCGCGTATTCCTGGCCCGCAGACCGGGCATTGCCATCGTACCAGGCGAAGTCCCCGAGGGTTGTGTAGCCCGGGTCGTCGCCCCAGTAGAACCGCGTTGTCGTGCCGCCGCGGCACGCATGCTCCCACTGTGATTCCGAGGGCAAATGAAAGGTCTTGCCGGTGTAACTGTCTACCTGGGTCAAGAACGCCTGCGCATCATCCCAGGACACATACACCGCCGGGCTTTCCAGATCTTCAAGCACATAGGGTAGTCCAGACCATGGCGTCGTGTTCATCACCGCCGTCCATTGCCGCTTGGTCAATTCATACGCAGCCATCCAGTACCCGTCCAGCGTCACCGAATGCTCCGGCCCTTCATCGGAGGATCGGTCCTGCTCCGTGACCGCGCTGCCCATCGTGAACGTTCCGCCCAGCACCCACGCCATTACCAGCGGCACATCGCCCGGTAACAGCACCGTCTCCTGGTCCCCGAGTGAGGGAGCCCCCCGCGACACTGCCAAGATCACTGCGGTCCCCGGCGCGACGGTCGCGCCCGCCGCGGGCGTCTGGCTGATGACCGAGCCGGCGGGCACGGTCATGCTGAACGGATAGGTGGCGGTGCCCAGCGTCAGATTCGCGCCACCGACCAGCGTGGCGGCCTCCGTCTGCGTCAGGCCCACCACATTGGGCACGGCCACGTTCTGTGGACCCCTGGACACGGTCAACGCTACGGGGGAGCCCGGACTGACCGACGCGCCCGCCGCGGGATTCTGACTAATCACGTCTCCCGTTGGGGCGGTCGCATGGTAGGCCTCGGTCACTGCGCCCACCGTCAGGTTCGCGCCAATGAGCATGGTCTGCGCGGTGGCCTGAGCCTGACCCACCACGTTTGGAACAGACACCGGTGCGGCACCCAGACTGACAACGAGGCTCACCACCGTGCCGGAATCCACCTCCGCGCCTGCGGCCGGCATTTGAGAAACCACGGAGTCCGAGGCCACCGTCGCACTGTATGCCTGCGTAACGGTGCCCACCGTCAGACCCGCGCCGCTGATGGCCAAGGAGGCCGCCGCCTGCGTCTGGCCCAACACATTGGGCACCGTGGACTTCGGGGCACACCCCGCAAGCACCAGGCACCCCGCCAACAACCCCAGTCCCATAACCCATGACCTGCTCTTCATTGCACGCGCTCCTCGGTTGTGATAACTGCCCCGTGACACCTATGCTCCCAAAGGCGGATCTGCTCCTTTGCCGGCGTTCAGTATAGGTTCGTGCCGGAGTGGTGTCAAATGTGCGCTGTGGACATGCCGAATCTGCTCTTCGCACGGGCCGAGACTTCCAGCCGCCTGCATTCACGCACCATTCCCACAGCGGGAGACCCCCTGCTCCCCCCCCTTCAGCCTTCAGCCTTCGCCCTTTGTCCCGCGCGGCGGATGCGCCGCGAAAGGAAGAGGAGACCTTCAGTCAGAAGAGCGTGGCGTGGTCTGGAAACCACGCCACAACAAGTAGGGCAAAGGACGAAGGGCAAAGGACGAAGGACGAAGGACGAAGGGCAAAAGGCAAAAAAAGAAGAACGCG
>CAIXUF010001058.1 GCA_903922535.1 Candidatus Hydrogenedentota bacterium | reverse complement strand
GGAACTGAGCGAGCCGCCGTCCTCGCGCTTGGTGAAGCCGGCGATCTTCTTGCCGTTGAGCCAGAACTCGAACTGGCCGCGGTTCACCCTGACTTCGCCGTCCTTTCCGATGAAACACGCGCCGAAGCCGTGGCCGTCGCCGTGGATGACGCGTATGCCGTTGGCGTAATGCAGCACGGCGCCGCTCATGGCCTTCGGGTCCTCGGGCGGATGCACCTCCTCAGGGCCGCATTCGTCCATTCCCAGGCCCCATTGGGCGATGTCAACATGATGGGCGCCCCAGTCGCACACCGCGCCGCCGCCGTATTCCTTATACAGGCGCCAGTTCGGATAGTGGTCATGCACACCGCGCGGGCTGAGCACCGAGTTGTAGGGACGCATCGGTCCGGGACCGATCCAGAAGTTCCAGTCCAATCCGGGTTCCATGGCCTCCTCCGGCAGGTCGCAGGGAATTCCCGGCGCGCCAAAACCGCATTCCACCCGGTCTATCTTGCCAATGGCGCCGTTGCGCACCAGTTCGCAGGCCACGCGAAACTCCTCCATGGAACGCTGCATCGAGCCGGTCTGCAGAACCCGCCTGTTTTTCTTGACCGCGTGCATCACCGCGATTGCCTCGTGGATGTTGTGCGTCAGCGGCTTTTCGCAGTAGACATCCTTGCCGCTTTCCAGCGCGGCGATGGTCGGGATGGCGTGCCAGTGATCCGGCGTGGCAATGCACACCGCATCGATGTCGCTGCGCCCGATGATCTCCCTGAAATCGCTGTAGGCTTTGCATTCCGGCGCGCTCTTCTCGGGGTGCGACTTGTAGTATTCCGCCACCTGCTGTTGCGCCGAGTTCCGGCGCGTCGCGTCCACGTCGCAGACGGCCAGCACGCGGACTTGCTTGCGCTGCAGGAAAGAGTCGAGAAGGTACCGGTTCTGCTTGCCCACGCCGATGAAGCCCATGGTTATCAGATCATTCGGCTTTTTCTTGGCGGCCCAAATGCCGGAAGGCAGAATGAAGGGCGCTGCGGAAAGGACGGACACTTGCTTGAGGAAGGTTCGGCGGCTGCTGTTCATGGTCGACTCCTTGAGCGTTGCGCGTTTCGATCCGACACGGCCGTCACACCTTCCAACAGTTCCCCGCAGATCCTCCCTTGGCCGACTTTCGCATTGTAGCATCTCCGCCTGTCCATCGCCACTCCAAACATTTCGGGACCGGTTCCCTGTCATGGATGCGGCGTGCGTTTCTATCGGCGGGGAATCGCCCCATCCCGGAAACCAGCAGGCCGCTTGATTTGGGGCGAACCGCAGGGCATCATCTGACAACAGCGTGTTTGGCGTTCGGTCGGGCGCACAGGGGCACAAACTCCCGGCGCGACAGGCCTGCGCAGTATCTATCGTGGATTGAGGAGAAAGACATTTCATGGCCAGGGCGCGACTGAAAGGCCACCCCAAAGATCTGGCGATTCTGGGAATTAGAAATGTTCCCGGCGCCGTCACCCATGCCCTGCACAAGGACATCGCCATCATTGCCGGCCTCGCACTGCTCGCAATGGCCGCGTTCTGGCCGGTGGTCACCTTCGATTTCGTCAACTATGACGACCATTTCTATCTTACGGACAACCCACGGGTGCAGCAGGGGCTGACGCCTGCGAACATCGGATGGGCGTTCACCCGGGCCATCGGGTACTACAACCCCATCGACCAGCTCAGCCACATGCTGGACTGCCAGCTCTTTGGCATGAATCCGGGCGGCCACCATGCGGCCAACCTGCTTTACCACATTTGCAGCACGATGGCGCTCTTCGTGCTGCTGCGGAGAATGACCGGCCAGCCGTGGTGCAGTGCGCTTGCGGCGGCGCTCTTTGCCATACACCCGCAAAACGTCCAGCCGGTGGCGTGGATTAGCGGCCGTCGGGACGTTCTGAGCACACTGTTCGCTCTTCTTGCCCTCTCTGCGTACCTGTGGTATGCCGCCGGGCCCGGTATTCGCCGCTATGTGCCCGTGGTTGTCCTGTTGATCCTGTCCATGATGGTGAAACCGTCCTTCCTCCCGTTCCCGGTGGTCCTGCTCTTCCTGGACTACTGGCCGCTCCAACGAATGGAAGGCATTAGGCTCAGCGAGGGGAACGGAAGAAGGCGGCTCTGCCGCTTGGTGGGGGAGAAGATCCCGTTGTTCCTGATTGTGATTGCCTTTGCCGTGTCGACGTATGCGTTCCAGAGGATGGCCGGCGCGTTGACGTCCTTTGAACCGCGCCCGGTTGTCTTTCGTCTGGCCAATGCCGCGACTTCATACGTGATGTACCCCTGGAAGGCCCTTTGGCCCACGCACCTTGCAGCGTGCTATCCCTACCCCGCCTTCTCGGGGTGGAGGATGGCGGCTGCGCTCAGCCTGCTCGCATTGCTTACGGTCGTCGCCGTTGTTGGACGGAAGCGTTTTCCGTACCTGTTCGTGGGGTGGTTTTGGTATGCCCTTATACTTGCGCCGCTGTGCGGCCTTGTGGGGCAAATCGGCAACGAGGCCCGGGCCGACCGGTACGCCTACATCTCCACGGTCGGCCTCTTCGTGGCGGTGGCGTGGGGACTGGACGCGGTGGTGGGACGCTGGCGGCGGACCGCCGTGGTGATTCCGGTTGCGGCTGTTGTGGCGCTCGCAATGTATGCGGCGGCCGCCAATATCCAGGTCCGCACCTGGTCCGACAGCGCCACGCTCTTTCACCATGCCATTGACGCGGTGCCGGACAACTATCTGGCGTACACCTTTTTTGGAAAGACCCTGGAAGAACAGGGACGCGATGACGACGCCATCGCGGCATACAGCGAAGCCCTGCACATCGCCCCGGGCTTCGCGGATGCGCACAATAACCTGGGAAGCGTGCTGAACAGGAAGGGACGTTATGCCGAGGCCGTCGGCCACTATGCCGCGGCGCTCAGCGCGCGCCCGCGTGATCCAATTATGCTTTACAACATGGGCCTGGCCCTGCTGGCGCAGGACAAGGTTGACGACGCCATCGCGCACTTCCGCCAAGCCATTGCCGCCCAGCCGGACCTCTCCCCGGCGCACAACAGTCTCGGCTACTCCCTTGCCCGAAAGGGGGCACCCGAAGAAGCCGTTGCCGAGTACCGCAAGGCACTGGCTGCCGCGCCCGACTCCCCTCTTGTCCTTTACAACATGGGCGATGCCCTTGTGGCCTTGGGCAGGCATGCGGAGGCACTTCAATGCTACACCCACGCGGGCGAGGCGGACCCCGGGAACCGGCATGAAGCGTTAAACAGGATTGGCGAGGCACTTGTTCGACAAGACAAGAACGAAGAGGCCATCCCGTACTTCCGCCAAGCCGTCGCCGCCAAGCCGGACTTCGCCGTGGCGCACAACAATCTCGGCTGCGAACTGGCCCGAAAGGGGGCGCTGAAGGAGGCCATTGCGGAGTACCGCCAAGCCTTGCGCATCGATCCGAACTTCACGCTCGCTCTCAACAATTTGAAGCGTGCCCTGGCGGATTTGGGCGGGCCCGGCCACGCTGCGCCCAAGCCTGCGACAAGTCCCCCCAGGCCCTGAAGCGGGGTCGCAGAACGCTTCCGCCCGTGAAGCGCCCGAGGCTGTGCGCGGCAATGCAGACCCGGGGCAGGTGAAGCGGTGTTGGTGTGATGTTCACGCGGCACAGCCGCTCATTATTGTCCATGGGTATTTGGCGGAACCGGGGGGAGGGGTGCCTCCAGCTTTCCCTGAGAGACATCAGGAATTGGTCGGCCTTGTGCGTCCAAAGGTTGGTCCAAAAAGATCTAGGCACCCACCACATCCGCGACATACGGAATCGTCAGCGGCCCGTCGGGAAGGACTGCCACGCGCGTCTCCGGCCCGAGCGCGCGCAGATGCGCGCAAAGGCTTTGTTCGATGTCCGCGACCGGCGTGAGTCCGCAGGCCCGCACCGTGTCGTCGTCGAGACTGGAGCGCAGCCGTACCTGTCCGCGGCGCAGCACCTGGAGAAGCACCTGCACCTGCCATTGATCCGCTTCCGTCGTGGTTCGCCCGCGCAATTCGGCGTCAACGCCCTCAATGGAACTGTGCCGCCGGAGCATGGCCCCAAAGAGACCGTGGTCAGGCAGACCGTCCCGGCATTCGCTTGCCATGAAGATCGTCCCGCTGGGCGCGAGAATCCGCGCCGCCGCCGACATCCCCTTGACGGACTGATACAGGTTCTGGTCCAGCGGGTAACCGCTGTTCGATGTGACCACGACCGGGTACAGGCGCGGCACGGGAACGGTTGCGGCGGCGCGCACGTGGGCGCACCCGGTCCGGTGAGCACGAATGTAATCCCCCGCGAAAACCGCGGTCAGGTCCTTGTCCGTGTTCAAGGCCACGTTGACGAGAAAATGCGGCGGGCAAAGCGCCACGGCCCGCGAAACCGCCTCATGCAAAGGATTGTCCGCAAGCACCCCCCACGTGCTTCCGGGATCGGCGATCAGGGGAAAGCTGTGCGATGCGAGAATCGTCTCGATGCCTGCAACACCCGGCACCACGGCCTTCGGCCCGCCGGAGAATCCCGCGAAAAAATGAGGCTCAATGAAGCCCAGCACTATCCGTACATCGGCATTGACATACGCCCGGTTCAGGAACACCGGGTAATGCGGCCCGATTTCTCCGACGCATTCTTGGTTGCCGTTGTCGAACGCATCATGGCTGACGATGCGCACCCGCTGCGCCGCTTCGCCGAAGCTTGCCGCAATGTCTTCTCGCGACGCCACACGATGACTCCCCGTGCCAATCAGCACCGTCACCCGTTCCGGCGACGGGAGCAACTCCAGGAGCCAGGGGATCAACAGGTGGTTCGGAACCGGACGGGTCCGGTCCGAGGTGACAATGACAACGCGATCAGAGGGCCGCACCACGTCACTCAACGGCGGGGATTCTATTGGATGGGTGCAGGCATTGATGAACGTGGCATGCGGATCGGAGAGGGCCGGCTCATGGGCGGGCGCAATGACGTGCCATTGCGCAAGGCGGCTGTCGAGCCTCAACGGAATACGGGAACTGCCGTAGGCCACATGGGTCACATCGTCAGTCATGAGTCACTCCTCCAACGCCAGGCAGTCGGCGGCCCATTCGTTTCAAACCTGCACCTCACGCAGACAAAAGCCCCGGCCGGCTCAATGCCGACCGGGGCGGGTTGTGAAGAACTCTTCCTTTACGGGGTCAGCAACTTGATGTAATCGTTGTACACGGGGGAGTGGTTGCTCCCGCCGTCAAGGTACTGCACGCGCACGGTGTGGTAACCGGCACCCGCCGGCAGCGTGTAGGCGCGCGTGGCCTTGAGCGCCTCCCAGGGGGTCCACGTGGCGCCGTTGTCGCTGAAGCGCATGCGCGACACGCCGGAGCCGGTGCCGTCCGACCAAGTCAGCCCAAGCGTGACGGATGGGGTCTTCGTGCTCGATGCGCCGTTGTTGATGACAATGCTGCCGGTGGGCGGAATCGTGTCCACCCGGATGTAGTCGCTGTACACCGCCGACTTGATGTTGGTCCGGTCCAGGAACTGTACCCGTACGGTCTTGTATCCCTCGCCTGCCGGCAGGGTATAGGCGCGGGTGGCCGCGAGGGGCTCCCAGGCGGTCCATGTCGCCCCGTCATTGCTGAAGCGCATCCGGGCCGTGCCCGAACCGGCGCCGTCATTCCAAGTCAGAGCGAGTGTGACACCGGGCGAGTTGGTGACGCTGCGGTTGTCGTTGATAACAATCGCGCCCGTAGGCGGCGTGGTGTCAAGGAGGATCGTGTCCGCGACCGGAGCCGATTCCCCGGCACCGTTCCGGGTCTTGAAGTAAACCGTCTTGATCCCGTCCCCGGCGCTAAGCACGAAGAGAGGCGCCAGGGAATAGGGCTGCCATACCGCGTCGCTGAAATCCGGACGCTCGCTGGCCATGTATTCCGTGGGGGCGTTTCCGCAGCTGTTGTTTAGCGTGACCGCTGGCAGCGGGGTGTAGGGCGCGCCGTTGCCGATGTTCATCAGCAGCACGTCGGGCGGAATCTGGAACGTTATGCTCCGGTCCGGCGTGGTGGGGTATTCCGGCTGAAGCAGGCTCGACAACGGAACCGTAATCGGGAAGGTGGGAATGATAATGTGGTAGGGAATGAAGGCCACCGTGATCCCCACGATGACGTTGGGCGTGAGGGTCATCGTCGGAACGACGCCAAGTGTTTCGTTGATGCCTCCCACGGCCAGCGTGGAATCGGTCACGGGAATCTCATTGGTCTGCCCGTCGGCCGTGAAGGTGGCTTTGTCCGTATTGAGGCTCTTGAAATTCACCTGGATGCTGTCGCTGCCCGAGATGCCCACGCCGATGTCGGCGGAGAACAGGTTCTTGACACCGATGTTGTACGTGTACAAATTCTGGTTGTCGATGCTGTCCGAGAGCGTCACCGAACTGCCGAGCTGGTACGGCGTGACCGTTTTCGTGTCCGCCAAACGGATGTCCGTGTTGGGCACGACAGGCAGATCGCCCTCATAGGGGGTGCTCCCGATGACGATCCGGTACTTGCCGCCCAGTTCAATTCCCAGATCCTGCGACACGACGCCCCCATCCGTCGCGCCCTGGAACGACAAGCCACCCAGGCCCACGCCCGCCGGATACGCGAGTTTTCCTTGTCCATTCAGACTGACGTCCAGCGCGGTCCCGCCGACGTTGCCGAAGAGTTGAATGTACACGCCTCCAAACCCCAGAGAGGTGCCCATCCAGCCCGTATCGAAGCCCCACCCCCCGAGTCCGACATTGAGCGCCAAGGGATCGTGCGTTTGGACAAGATCCGCCGCTCCGGCGGTCATGGACATGGCCACGCACACACACACCGGGAATAAATGAATACAAACAGCCTTACGAATCATCGCTCCATCCTTGTTTCTGTTAATACGCCAATTTGCACGCATCCTGAAGCCGATACGACAGTCCCACCTCCTAAGAGTATTCTATTCTTTCCGTTCCCATCTGTCAATGCTAAAAAAGTGTCAAAACGGAAATTCACCAGGTTTGGGCCGGGCCTTAAAAGGTATTTTATGCGAAAGAGCGGAAAAGATGGACGCAGACCGGTCATTCATTCACGGACGGGCCACTTCAATCGGTCAGGGGGCAGGACAACCAGCATTGGCTTGGGGCCGCGTGATATGGGGGGTGACGTTGACCCCCAAACGGCTGTCGACTTCAGGGAGAATCTTCCGAAACCATAAATGCCATAGACTTTGCGGAACAAAATAGACATAAATCCGAATTACCCGCCGGATTATGTCCGTATCGTCCATATCGTCCATGCCGCCCATGACTTAAGTGAGCCATGGTCGACCCATCGGCCGTTTTCACCCATATCAGCGGCAATTTAGTGAAGCGCCATGGTGTTTTGGTCTATGGTTTCAAGGAACTGGCAAAACATGGGAGACATCGGACAATGAATGAACAAAACAGTTGTCGTGACGGCTTGGAAATGGCCGCCCAAGTGTTGATCCGTTGCTTTCTGGGCGGAGTGATACTGCTGCTGCTATGGTTTGGGGCTATTCTCCTGGCACCGGACTGGCTGTACACCACAAACGCGAGATGGTTCGCCATCACGCGCGAGCAATTCGTTTTGGTCAATTATTGCGGGATAGCTGCGGTGAAGATCTTCGTCTACGTCGTCTTCCTTATACCGTACATTTGCGTGCGGCTGGTTCTGAGGAAGAACCGGTGAGACTGCCCGGAATCCGGCGCTTCGCCTCGGGAAGCGTGAGCAAGCGTGAAACAAGGCTGGCGCCAACCGGCTTTGCGGGGTGCTACCCGGCGCTTTTCAACTCCGTGATGTAGATGTTCCGGAACCGGTGCTGGCCCCCGTTGGGCACTTCTGATTGGAGTGCGATGAATCCGCTTTTGGGGCCGCCGACCCCTTCGGCTTTCCACGCCGGGCTGCCGTTGATCTCAAGTTCGGCCTTGTCGCCGTTGACGGTCAGCTTGAAGCTGTTCCACTCGTGCGGCTTGATAAGCCCTGTGCTGCTGGCACCCTTGAGCCCCTCAACATTGCCCTCCGCGTCCTTGCGCAGATTGGCCTGGTACTTGTCGGGCCACGGGCGGTTGGTGGGCACGCTGTCGTAGCGGAAATAGACGCCGCTGTCCCATTTGTCGTCCGCCAGTGCTTTCCAGTCAAACTCCAGAACAAAATTGGCGTACTTCTTCTCCGTCTGCACCAGGCCGTTGCCGCCCTGGATAAAGATGTCGCCGTTGTCAACCTTCGCCTCGCACTTGAGCACGGTCCAGCCGCTCAAGTCTTTTCCGTTGAACAGGGAGACACGCTCTCCCACGGTGGGGGCCGCCGCTACGATCAGAGACCCAAGGGAGGCCAGGGCAATAAGACAGATGCTTGTGTGTTTCATGTTCTAAGTCCTTGAAAAGGGGTTTGGGGTGTTTTGCCGGCGTTAGTCTTTCCGCAAAGAAGCGGCGGGATATTGCGATTACAGCCGCTTGACCTTCATGTTGCGGAACCAGATGGGCGCGCCGGCGTGCTTGCCCTGCAGGCCGATCTTGCCTTTAGTCACCATGTTGCACAGCGGGCCGCCCAGCCACTCCGGGGCTTTGGAACCGTCCGGGTTCTTCGTGGCATCGGTCCACTTGCTCATGTCCATCGAGGCGACGTTCTCGCCGTTGAGCACCACGTCGACCTGTTTCCCCAGGCAGCGGATGGTGTAGTGGTTCCATTCACCGGCGTGCTTGACCACCTGTTTCGCCGGGGCCAGGCGGCCAAAAATCCCGCCGCACTTCCATGTCGGATCGACCTTCGCCCATTTGTCCGCATAATCGTCGAGGATCTGCACTTCGATGCAGCTCGTGACCCACTTCTCCATGTCGCTGCAAAACAGAAAGACCCCGCTGTTTGCAGCCGGAGCACATTTGAATTCCAGATCAATCATGCAGTTCTCGAAGTCCGCCTTGGTCCAGATGGCCTGGTCTTCCGTCGCGGTAAGTTCCCCGTCCTTGACGCTCCACACCCCGGCCGGATAGGTCGCATTCGACAAGTCCGGCGAGAACAGATCCTCCCAATCCTTCGTCGACTCAGGATGCTTTAGCGGTTCGGCGGCGCCGGCCATGCAGGCCATGGCCATCAATGACATTCCCAGCATGCAGCAAATCATCATTCTGTTCATGTT
>CAIXUF010001057.1 GCA_903922535.1 Candidatus Hydrogenedentota bacterium | reverse complement strand
CTTAACTCGACAGTAACAGGACTTGTGAAGCACTTTTATGGTCGCTACGCGGGCACGGAAGGCGCCCTGAAGACGGAAGTATGCGACACCGTCTTACTTGAGATTCCAAGTCCAAAAGCGGTCACACCACAACTGGCGCGACGCATGCAGGCGGCGCTGGGCAGCATGGCGAAGAGGAATGTGACACACTTGGTTCAAGAATCATTGCTGCGGTGCCACACCGAAGAACTGATGCGGGAGATTCTGAAACGTCCGGTCGAACTTTCGAAGGAACTCCAGCAATCAGACCGCCGGGAACTGGACGACGCCGTCTTCGAGATGATCGGTATCGAGGACAAACGCGAGCGAACCCGTTTGCTGGATGAGCTTTACAAACAGACCGCGGAATACTCCCGCCACCAACGTGCCCTCGAAATCCAGGGAATGCGCAACCGCGCAAACGCCAACCGCAAACAGACGACCCCCCGCGACCTGGCCGCCAGCGTATGGGATTCCCTGACACCGGAAGAGAAGGGCGAACCGGTGGACGCATGGATGCAGGCCCGTTGGCCGAACGGCACCACCGTCGCAATCCCGGACGGCAAACCAACAGCCCGCGGCGCCGACGACATGTTCAACCCGGCATCCGTCAGTTTCCTGCAAGGCGCCAAGACGGTGGAGAAAACCTACGCCAACCCCGAACAGGCCGCACTTGTGGCCGAACTCGCCATACTTGAGTATCGCGGGGACATCAAAGTGCCAGACATCGCCCAGGCCTGTCAGGACTGCCGCACCCAACTCGCCGCGCGGCTCACCTGTGCCCGCACCCGCTTCGCCGAACTCGCCGCCTCCCGCACCGGCCAAACCCCGATGCAGGAAAAAGTCGTCTTCACCTTGCTCCACTGGTACACACACGGGCAGGACTGATTACACGGAGAAGTCTATGAAAGGACACACTCGACCACTCGTTCTTGGCCATCTCGAGCAGACCGCAAGCAACGCATTTTCGGATTACCCGAGACAGATTACCGAACTGGTCCACGGCAAACACGGCGTCTATGCGCTCTACAAAGGTGACCGCCTTTACTATGTCGGCCTGGCGACGAATCTCCGCAATCGGATCAAACAACACCTCAAAGACAGACACGCCGGCAAATGGAACCGATTCAGCCTTTACTTGGTCCGCAAGGTTGAACACATTGCTGAAATAGAGACCATCGTTCTTCGCATCGCCAATCCCAAGGGGAACAAGTCGAGAGGGAGACTGCCTGGCTCCAAGGATCTTTGGAAAGACCTGGAGCGCAACATTCGAAGCGCCGACGATTTCAAAATCCGCGCACTACACCACGAGGTGGAAAAGGCGCACCGGATCAAAGCAACGCGCAAAACGGTCAATCCACATACCGATGGCCCGCCTCTCGCGAAGTACAAGGGAATGCCCACGCTACTTCGAGTCCAGTACAAAGGCCGCATCATCACCGCTCGCGTTCGCCGCGACGGCGCCATTCTCTATGCCGGCAAGGTCTACAATTCCCCCTCAATGGCCGGCAAAGCCGCCATCAAACGAAGTACCTGCAACGGGTGGACTTTCTGGAAATACGAACAAACCCCCGGCAATTGGATCCCCTTGGACACACTCCGCAGGTAAGAAAATCAACAAGACGAGGAGAAGGCGATGAGTCCGACTGCCATATCAACAGGAAGACCTGCAGAATGCATGGTTGGCCTAGATTTGCCAAATGGCTGGCATGTGGATTCAATACTCCACCGACCACCAGTATGTACAGGCGGCTTCTTCTCAGTCGGTTACGTCGTCGAACACACCGACGGACAGAAAGCCTACTTGAAAGCTCTCGACTTCTCCGCAGCACTTGCATCGCCGGACCCATCGAGAGCCCTCCAACCACTGGTTCTCGCATACAACTTTGAACGGGACCTACTCG
>CAIXUF010001056.1 GCA_903922535.1 Candidatus Hydrogenedentota bacterium | reverse complement strand
CTTTCGGAAGACCGTCGCGCTTCGCAAACGCGTTTCGGGTGTCTTATCCGCACTCGCTCTACGTATTCGCAACAGACTCCCGGAAATGTCAAACTTTTACTGCCACCCCGGCAGAGCCGGGGGAACTCCCAATTGGATTAGTGTTCTGTCAAGGCCTTTTAGCGCAGCAGCCGGGCGATAAGAAACGCCATTTCCAGCGCCTGCGCGCCGTTGAGCCTTGGGTCGCAGGCCGTCTGGTAGCAGTCGCCGAGCTGCTGGGCGCGCACACCGCCCGACCCGCCCACACATTCCGTGACGGGCGAGCCGGTCAACTCGAAATGGACGCCGCCCAGGCAGGTGCCCACCGAGGCGTGCATTTCAAAGGTCCGCTCCAGTTCGGAGAAGATGTCGGCCACGTGCCGCGTCTTGTGGCCGTCCGTCGTGGCGCGCGTGTTGCCGTGCATGGGGTCGCACAGCCACAGCACGGGGTGGCCCGCCTGGCCCACGGCATGCAGAAAGGCCGGCAGGCACTCCCCCACCCGCTCCGCGCCAAAGCGCGTGATCAGCGTCACCCGGCCCGGTTCGCGGTCGGGGTCAACCCGGTCCAGAATCTCCACCAGGTCCGCCGTGGGCATGTTCGGGCCGACCTTGATGCCGATGGGGTTGCGCACGCCGCGCAGGTATTCCACGTGCGCGCCGTCCTTCTGGCAGGTGCGGTAGCCCAGCCACAGGAAATGCGCGCCAAGATTGTGCCACTGTCCCGCGGTGCTGCGGGTCATGGCCTCCTCATAGGGCAGCAGCAGCGCCTCATGGGACGTGTAAAACGACACCCGGCGCAGGGTTTCCAGCATGCCGCCCTCGCCGACAGTCTTCATGAACGCCACGGCGTCCGTGATCGCGTCGATAATCTTCTGGTAGGCGTCGCTGTCGGGGCTCTGCTCGATAAAGTCCAAGTCCCACTGTTCCGGATGGTGCAGGTCGGCAAAACCGCCCTCGATCAGGCCCCGGATGAAATTCAGGCTGGCCGTGGCGTGGTGATAGCCCTCCACCATGCGCCGCGGGTCCGCGCGTCGGGCTTCGGGCGACGGGGCCATGTCATTGATCAAATCACCCCGGTACACCGGCAGTTCGGCACCGTCCACCACCTCGACGGACTTGCTGCGCGGCTTGGCGTACTGCCCCGCGATGCGGCCGATGCGGATGACCGGCTTGCGCGTGGCATAGGTGAGCACCAGACTCATCTGCAGCAGCACCTGGAGCAGCCGCGTCAGGCTCGGGGCCGTGCACTCCTCGAAGCGCTCCGCGCAGTCTCCCCCTTGCAGCACAAAGCGGCGTCCCTCCGACGCCAGCGCCAATTCGGCGCGGAGCCGGTCCACCTCGCCCGGCGCGACGATGGGCGGTTTTTCGGAGAGGAGTGCCAGCGCGCTGTCCACCTCCGCCGGATCCGCATAGTCCGGCTGCTGCGCGGCCGGGCGCAAACGCCATGAGTGTGGCTGCCATTCGGGTGTGTTCATGGACCTGTTTCAGACCCTTCGAAGTGCCGTTGCACCGGATACATACGACATTCCCGCCGTCAAACCGGCCGGAAAGCAGGCAATGCAACAAAGCCGCCCACACCCAAAGAATACCACACGCGGCAATGGCGCTTCACCGTTCTCGCGGTCCTGACAACTTGAAACAGGCCCCCTTAGTTTGCTAATATAATGCGTCTTTTGACATATTCCGCGATAGCTCAGTCGGTAGAGCGGGTGGCTGTTAACCACTAGGTCGTAGGTTCGAGTCCTACTCGCGGAGCCAGACAATATCAGTGAGCGCAGAATTGCCGTAAAGGTCAACTTTTGCGCTCACTTTTTCTTTTAAGGTCACATCCAGCCGCTCGACAAGATTGAGCCGGACGCCCTCAGTGTTGCTGTTCCGCTACATTGAACGCGTGCAGGGCGATATGGTGAAAGGCCCGTCACCAAAGTCCTGAACCGCGTTGTCGTATGCCGAGATCAGGTGGACCTTGTAGTCACCGGCCGGGTTTACCCACGCCGGAACGGTCCACAGCAGCCCCCCATCGGCGATCGCGGCCGCGCCAACCCACACCGTGTCGGTGCCGTTCTCGCTGAGCAGCACCGCCACGTCGCCAATCAGATTGGCCGAGGTCCACGTGATGGCGTAGGTCTCGCCCACCACCAGCGTCTCGCCGCCGTTCGGCGCGGCCACCGTGAGCTCTGGCGCGTCGCCCGGTGCGGACACGCTGAATGTCCCGTCGCTCAGGTCGTTAAACGTGTTGTTGTCGCCGTAGACAACGTGGATCCTGTAGTCATCGGCCACGGCCAAAGAGGCCGGAACGGTCCACGACAGTCCACCGGACGGTGCCAAGGCGATGCCAATCCATGCGGTGTCCTCCCCGTTCTCATACAGAAGTACCGCCACCGCGCCGGTTAGGTCGGTTGCGTTCCACGTGATGTTGCAGGTCTGGCCCTGCACCAGCGTCTCCCCGCCGTTCGGCGAGGTCAGCGTCAGCGGGGGCGCCACGACCGTGAACGCGCCGTCGCTCTGGTCCTCAACCGCGTTGTTGTCCGCGGAAATCAGATGGACCTTGTACGCATTTCCCGCGGGCAACGTCGCGGGAAGCGCCCAGGACATCGTTCCGGCCGAGGCGGGAACCGCCCCAACCCATACTGTGTCGGTTCCGTTCCCGCTCAGGTAGACCGCCAGCAGACCGGTCACGCCGGTCTGCGTCCAGGTGATGGTCTGGGCCGTGCCTTGGAACCACGTCTCCCCGCCGTTCGGCGAGGTTACGGCGAGCGACGCGCCGGGAGCAACCGTGAACGGGTTGTCGCACAGGTCCTCCACCGCGTTGTTGTCCCCGGAAATCACATGGACCTTGTACGCACTGCCCGGCGCCACCCAGGTCGGAACCGTCCAGGCCAACTGTCCGGCCGAGGCCGCAACCGAGCCAATCCACTGCGTGTCCGCACCGTTCTCGTTCAGGAACACGGCCAGGTTGCCCGTCACGTCCGTATGGTCCCACGTGATGGTTTGCGAAGAGCCCTGTGTCCAAAGCTCGCCGCCGTTCGGGGAGGTCACCGCGAGCGAGGCCGTTGATCCGGTAACCGTGAACGTGGCGTCGCTCAAATCCTCGGCCGCTTCGTTGTCCGCGGAAATCACGTCGATCTTGTACGCGTCGCCCACGGGCACCCAAGCCGGAACCATCCAGGACATCTGCCCCGCCGGGGCCGAAGCGGAGCCAAGCCAGTCGGTGTCCACGCCGTTGATGTTCAGGTAGACGGCCACCAGGCCCGTCACCCCGGTCTGGTCCCACGTGATCAGGTGCGTGTCGCCCTGGGCCCAGGATTCGCCGCCGTTGGGTGAGGTGACCTTGATGGGGGACGTTCCGGCAACCACGCTGAATGCCGCGTCGCTGAAGTCCTCAACCGCGTTGTCGTCCCCGGAAACCACGTAGATCTTGTAGGTGTCGCCCACCGCCAACGACGCCGGGACCGTCCAGGCCATGTGTCCGTCCGCGGCCAACGGCTGTCCAATCCATGTCAGGTCCGACCCGTTTGCCAGGAACAGGGCCACCGCTCCGGTCACAGCGGTCTCGTCCCACGTGATGGTCTGGGCCGAACCGTGCGCCCAGGCCTCCCCGCCGTTCGGCGAGGTGACCCGAAGAAAACCCGGGAAGCAACAACTGGCAGGCTCGATGGTGAAGGCGCCGTCGCTGCGATCCATGTACCGGTTGTTGTCGCCGTACACGATATGGATCCTGTACGCGCTGCCCGGCGTCTGGCCCATCGGAACCGACCAAGACAGTTCTCCGTCCTGCGCCGGGGCCGCACCCATCCAGAGCACATCGGCGTTGTTGTCGGCCAGGAAGACCGCGACGTAACCCGTCAAGTTGGCCTGCGCGTTCCACGTCACCATTTCGGTCTGGCCGTTCATCCAGGTCTCGCCGCCGTTTGGCGAGGCAAGCGTCAGCGGGGGCGCGATGATCGTGAACGCAGTGTCGCTCATGTCCTCCATCGCATTGTCGTCGCCCGAGATCACATGAACCTTGTAGGCGCTGCCCGGTGTCAGCCAGGCGGGAATCGCGTACGACAGCGTCCCGGCCGCTGCCGCAGCCGTGCCGACCCAGACCGTGTCCACGCCGTTCGCGTTCAGCAGGATGGCCACGTCGCCCGTCACACCGGTCGCATTCCAGGTGATCGTCTGCGTTTCACCCGGAATCCACAGTTCCCCGCCGTTCGGCGCAGTGACTGCAAGCGGAATGAAGCAGCAGATTCCCACGACGGTGAACGTGCCGTCGCTCAGGTCTTCAATGGCGTTGTTGTCCCCTGAAATCACATGGATTCTATACGCGCTGCCCGGAGTCAGCCAGGCGGGAATCGTCCAGGACACCCGTCCGTCCGCCGCCGCAGCGGAGCCAATCCATTGCGTGTCCACCCCGTTGTCATTCAGGAAGGCGGCCACCGCGCCGGTCACACCGGTTGCGTTCCAGGTGATGGTCTGCGTGTCGCGCGGCGTCCAAGTCTCGCCGCCGTTCGGCGAGGTGACGGTAAGGCTGGCGCACGGGCCGCTGGACACCACCAGGTCAACCGCGCTGCCGAACAGCGCCGAGCCGCTGGACGGCGTCTGGCTGATGACGCTGCCCGCAGCCACCGTGGCGCTGCATGCAGTCGTGACCGAACCGACGGTGAGATCGGCGGCAAGCACCGCCGTTTCCGCCGCGGACTGCGCAAGGCCGGCCACATCGGGAACGGTCACATTGCACTGGCCATTGGCCACAGTCAGCATCGCCGAGCAGGTCGCCGTGTTGGATGCGCCGTCAGACACGGTAATGGTCACAAGCGTGTCGCCCCTGCCGACGGCGGTACCCGCCGCCGGGGATTGGCTTATGGCAGGATGGGTGTCACAGTTGTCCACCGCGACGACGCCTGCCGTAAAATCAGGCACCAGCGCCTGGCAGGAGGGGTTCCCGGGAATCGTCTGGTTCGGCGCGCAGGTCAAGATGATCGGCGCTGTTGTGTCCACCACACGGACGATCCGCGTGACCTGGACGGCGCTGTTGCCGTGGCTGTCGCTCACGTTGTACGCCAGGGTATAGGTGCCGGGCACCCCTGTGTTGACGGTTCCGGTGCGCACGATGCCGCCCGTCAAATCGCCCTCGCAGCCGTCTGTTGCCGTCGCGCCCGTATCCGTATAGGACGTGTGGCATTCCACCGTGACAGGGTCGGCACCGAGAAGCGTGATTAGCGGCAGCGTGAGATCCTCAAAAGTCGCCGTAACCGTGAGGTTCGCTGTTACCGCAAAATCCGTGCGCGCAGCGGTTGTCAATCCGTCGCTCCACATCATGAAACTGTAACCCGGTGTGGACACCGCCGTCACCGCAGTCCCGCTGCCGCCCTCAACCACGTACTGTGTCGTGGCGCCATCAACGGTACCGCCAGCGCCCGCGACGTACACAAGTTGGTGCGAGAGAAGCCCCGTGGTGGTCCATGTGGTCCTTGCGGGAATCGAGGCGACCGTGTGCCCCTCGCCGTTGACGGGCACTTTCAGATTCGCGACCGCGTTGTCCGTGTCGTTCACCACGAACAACTGGCCCAGCCCTGCAAACACGCTATTACGCATCCAGACCACCGACACTTCACCCGCCCGGCAGGCCGGGCTCGTCAGCACCTGCGCCTGGTTCCAGTAACCCGGCTTCAACAGGCCAGCCGCAGCCGGACCGTCCTGCAACTCGCCGACAAGCGGCGCGTTTGCGCCACCGCCAAACGCGCTGTTATCGCCGGTGAGCAGCGCGTTGTTCGTTGTCGCGCCGTCCACAATTTCCATAGGCGAGAAGATTGGCGCATGTTCCGAAATGGCCACAGCGCTCATGTTCGACACCAACGTGAACCGGCCTCGGTGTTTCGTCGCCGCAGAGGCGCCGTGGGCCGCCCGAATGGACGCACCGCCAGCCAGCACAACCGACCCATGCAGTTTTACCATGCCTGGCGTGCCGTTGCCACCGTTGCCGCCCGTGCCGCCGTTACCGCCTGCGCCGCCGTTACCGCCGTTGCCGCCATTGCCGCCCGCGCCGCCACTGCCACCCGTCCCACCGCCCGATCCCCCGTAACCGCCGACGCTGCCTGCGGTGCCGGCGGTGCCGTTTGCCCGGCTGCCGGCGCTGAGGCCTGTGCCCGGAGCTGTCGGCTTGGCCGCACCGATATCCAGCGTTGCGGCACCCACAGCCAACAGTCCTCTCGCGGCAAGCACGATTGCACCGCCACCGGAGGCTCCGCCCGAACCGGTTCCGCCCGCGCCGCCTGCGGCGCCTGCACCGCCGCCGCCTGCGTTGCCAGGGCCCCGACCCGTCGCCAAACCGCCAGTGTCAGTAAAGATAAAAGAACCGGTGCCGGCACCGGTTCCGCCGCCATTCCCGCCATT
>CAIXUF010001055.1 GCA_903922535.1 Candidatus Hydrogenedentota bacterium | reverse complement strand
GGAACGGGAACGGCGAGAAGAGCGAGGTGCCGACCATGGCCTCGCGCATGGCGGCCACTTCAGGCGTGTTCTTGTCGCCGAGCAAATGCCCGCCCAGGCCCGGCTTGGCGCCCTGGGCATACTTGAACTCGACGATCCGCGCGCGTTTGATCGTTTCCTCGCGGACGCCGAACAGGCCCGTGGCCACCTGGGTGATCATGTGGTCCGCGTAGGGGATCATGCGCTCGGGGTAGCCGCCCTCGCCGGTGCAACTGAAGGAGTTCCAAGCCGTGGCCACGCGCGCCTTGGAAAGCAGCGCGCGGATGTTGGTCGATCCGAAGGACATGCCGCCGCCGTACCAGGGAACGTCAATCTTGATCTTCGGGCGGTTGTCTTTACGGCGGTTCAGGAGAAGTTCCGTCGAAATATCCTCGCGCCGCAGGTCCTTCGGCGGCGCGTCGGGATAGACGAAACGCAGCTTGTCGAATCCGCCGCCGGAACCGCCGGTCTCGCATTCAAGATGCGCGGGCGGGCGCTGGCCCGTCTCGGCCATCGCCCAGTTGCTGGCCAGCAGGTCGGGCGTCCAGCGGCAGTCGCCCATGGTCGCGAACGCGGGATTCTCGGAAAGGGACAGCGCGCCGGACGGGCACGCCGAAATGCAGAAATGGTCCGTCTTTTCGCAGTCCGGCCCGATGCAGCGGTAGTCGAGGGGCCGCATGGGGATCTTGTAGCCGGCCGGGCGCTTGTGGACGCCGTGGGGGCACAGGCTTACGCACTTGCCGCAGGCGGTGCATTGGGAGCTGCGGTGAACGCTGAACTTCCCGAGTTCATTGCGGTAGCGCGGCGGCGCGGGATGCACCTCGCGGCGCACTTCCGCGTAGTGCGGATGCGCGGAGAAGTCCTCAGCCGATTCCGGCTGGACGGGCGTTATGGTGCTCATTCCCGTTTATACTCCCTCTTTGCGCCTGCCGAACAGGCGGCCAAAGGTCGCGGCTTCAAGGTCTTCAAAGAACATGGCACGGCCCACCTCGCCGCGCAGGCGGCGCACCTCGCGGATGCCCATCGCGCCGAGCAGTTCGAGCAACTGGTTGGTCCAGGCGCCCATCATGTTCACGATGCGCTGGGTGCCGTAGGCCTCCTCGAAATCCTCCAGGTGCACCGGGCAGGACTCGCCGTGGGCGCACTCGCCGCAAAGACGGCACTCAAGGGCAATCATCAGCGGAAGGTCGATGGCCACGAGGTCCGCGCCGCAGATGATGGCCTTGGCCACGTGCTCGGCCTGGGCAATGCCGCCCGACGCGATCAGGGTAACCGTGTCGCGCACGCCCTCTTTCACCAGCGCGCGGTGGATTTCGCGGAGGGAATCCTTCATGTGGCGCGAGCCCGATTCCGCGAATTCGCGGCCGTGCGGATCGAATACAAGATGGACGACTTCGGCGCCGTCTTTCGTCAACTGGCACACCTGCCGCGCGGCGTCCGGCGTCACTTCGAGACGGATGGCCACGAGTCGGTTCGGATTCTCCGCCTTCACGCGCGTTTGGACCGCGATGACATTGTCACTGTGGGGAACCATGATCATCGGGGCCGCGGTCCGGCCGATGGCATCCCCTTCGTACATCGGGATTGCATAGCCGCCGTCGGGCGACACGCCTTCCGGCATGTTGTTGGCGTCCATCACGAACAGCGTGCCCAGGGTGGCCGCCGCCTTGGCAATGGAACGGGTCACCGCGCCGCGCTGGAACCGTGCGGGAACGGCGTCAAAAATGATCGGAATGGGGATTTCCATCAGCGGTGACGGCGTGAATGCCATCTGCCCGTTGCTGAACGAGAGATTGCGGAGCTTGCGGCCGATGTCCACGCTGGTGCTGATGTATTCGCGGCCGTGAATGCCGTCGCGCGTGGGGCGCACGATTTCCGACATGTCCGTCCACATCGAGTCGAAATCCGGCCCGGAGAAGGGGCCGCCGTAGCCGGCGCCGGAGACGGGAATGGCACCCGTCTCGGCCTGGTACCAGTTGGACATAATGATGTCGGGCGTATAGTAGGCGTCGCCGAGACGCTGGTATTCCGGATTCTCGATGCGCGTGAGAATGCCCTTCGTGCAGTTCTGCACGCAGAGCAGACAGCCTTTGCATTGATAGATATAGTCGAGATAGCCAAGTTCGTCGTGCAGCACGTCGGCTTCTTTGCGGTAGAACCCGTAGACGCAGGCGCGCTTGACGCAGTTGTGGCAGCTTG
This sequence comes from Candidatus Hydrogenedentota bacterium, assembly GCA_903922535.1. The sequence goes on along the minus strand of CAIXUF010001055.1, from coordinate 25,040 downwards.
AGCAGTCCTCGCGCCAGTCCACGATGCCGAGCTTGCCCACGGGCCGCTGGCGGGGCGGCGCGGGATGGGTGTGAATGTGATATTTGGCGGGCACGGCTAACGGGCCTCCAGTCCTGACTTTTGAATGACTTCGAGGACGGCGTCTTCGTCGCCGTCCGCGCAAATCTGAAAACCGCGCAGGCCCTTCAGCGAGGCGATCTGCTTAATCGTCTCCACCGCCATCTCGATGCCGGCGGCGCGCTGCGCCTGCTTGTCGCCCGCGGCGGTTAGGCGGTCCAGCATGGCCTGCGGCACCATCGGCAGCGGCCGCGCCGCGGCAAAGGCCTTGGCCTCTTCGGCGTCCAGCAGCGGCTGGATGCCGGCCAGAATGGCGACCTTTTCCGGAAGCCCCCGCTGCGCGGCGGCTTCCCACCAGGCATTGAAACGCTGCACGTCGAACACCGGCTGCGTGATGAGGAACTGCGCGCCCGCCGCGGCCTTTTTTGCCGTCTTCATGAGCTGCATTTCCTGCGGGTCGGCAAAAGGCGACGCCACCGCGCCGATACAGCAGGCCCCGGCGGTATCCCCCGCGCCCTGCTTCGCCAGCGCCGCAACCAACTGGACGGAGTCAATGTCGAACACGTTCTTGGCCTCAGGGCAAACGCCCAGGGTCTGGTGCGTGCCGCTGGTGCACAGGATGTTGCGCACACCCAGCGCCTGCGCACCAAGGCAGGTCGAGACCAGCGCCGCACGGTTGCGGTCCCGCGTGACGAGGTGCATCATGGGTTCGGCGCCTTCGGCCGCAAGAATGGCCGCCGCGGCCAGCGCCGACATGCACACGCCGTGCCGGTTGTCGCTCACGCCGATGGCGTGCGCCTTCCCCGCAAACCGTTTCGCGCTCGCCCGCACCGGCGCGGGATCGCCGCTCTTGGGCGGCGTTATTTCGACCACAAGGACCGGTTCGCCCGAGCGTATCTTTGCCTGGAACCTGCTTTCGCTTTCAGTCATGGCCTTCTACCTTAGTATGTCCGTGCAAGCCCCATGCACCCTCACGGGTGCAACGGCTTCGCTGCTCTTAACTTTCTTGCTTTCTTGAAAACGTGGGGTGCCTAGCCCCGCCAGACTTTGCCGGTTCACGGCGCCGCGCACAACGGGCTTTCGCCGAGCGCGCGCAGATCCTTCACCGCGGCGCGGATCAGGCCTTCGAGATCGTCCTGCGGCCCGCAGTGAATAAATGCGGCCCTTTCGGACTCCAGCCCGATTTCCGCCAGCAACCGCTGGACTGTCCTAACACGCACCTCCGCACGGTAATTGCCTTGGGAAAGTCGGCAATCGCCCTTGGGGCACGTCACCACAAGGAATCCCCGTGCACCCGCCTCAATGGAGTGAAAGAGGTACTGGGCATCGGTCTTGCCGCTGCACGGAAGCTCAACAGTCCGGACGTGAACACCATCTTCCGTCCACTGGCGCGGCAAATGCGTGCCTGCGGGGATGCACTGATGGCAAATGAACACCATAATCTCTGACTGGACTGAGTCGCTCATCGTGTTTTCTCTGTCGTTACGTCCGAAAATGGAAGTTCCAACCCATCAAGTCTATCGCTTGGGATTCTCTGCCTATCCCGCAGAAGAACGACTTCGGGTTGTCTGGGGATTATAGCTGAATTCTTGCTGAAATCCTACATTCTTGTACATATTGGAATTCGCCCCAATACCGAATCGTACCGTATTGTAGGCCATAACGATTCAACATACATTTTCGTATCTTTCAGGCGCAAAAGAGCCCGTCTTTTCTCATTTTTGCCTAAATTGGCGCTCCAGGAATGGCGGTTTGACGCGGTCCTAATGCACTGAAGAAATGGGAAGGAACGCGTCATCCCTGCCACCGTTCTTTGAATCACCCTCCTATTGACAGCAGGCGGGGGGCTCTCCTATACTCAATTCGTCGTCCAAGGGTTGTGCAGCAAACCTGAAGGGATTGTGCAATGTGGATGGAGACGATGGAGACGAGCGTTGCGGTGTCTGGCGCGGACAGGACGGACGCGCTAAGCGCACTGGGTTCGGAACTCGCGCGGCTGGGATGCGGTTTTAGGAACTGCGGGTTCCTTGGACTTATTTTCGCGCCCCGCAGCACCGGCGGATTCAACTTCGAGCACGGCATTCTTCACTACTGGGATGTGGGTGTAAACATCTATCTGGATTGGGACAGTGCGTGCGAAAAGCTTGCCTCGTTGCCACACAATGCGGGACAGGAGAAGGTGCGCGGGGCGCTGCTTGAACTTGGGCCCGCATAGTACTTGCCCGGACAAAGCCCGGCAACCGTTCCGCCTGGGAGAACAGGGCAAATTGGACTAGGGACGGGAGATGTGCGGCTCGGGCAGCGCGACATTCGTATTGGGAACGCCCATTACACGAAACGCATCAACGAGGGGCGGGGTCTGATCCGGGGCCGACCGGACAAGGGTAAAACCAACCCGCAGACTGTTTGCCCCGCCTTTGGCAGGATCGAGCGGGTAGGTGTTAACACCATCCTTCAACGAAACGTCGCATTGGGCTTGGATCGTCTTGAACCCATCGTTTGATGTTTCGACCGTGGCGGCAATCTGTCCTGCAAAAAGATCAGCGGCCACCTCCAGGCTTTGCAGGTCAGCCGTTCTTCCCCAGTTGTGAACAGGGCTTTCGTATCTGCCCGTCACTGCTCCCTTGGACAGTGTGATACTGTTGCCGTAGAAACCGCCAAAATCGATGTTCTCGGTGTTCGCCGTGCCGTAGGCGGTCTTGCGCAGGTTGAAATCCATCACCCACAACAGCGTGGGCGCGATCACCTCCTCCTGCGGCAGGATCGTGACGCTGCCGTTCTCGATGGTCACGTGGTTGCGGCGTCCTTTGTAGAGGATATCGGCTTCCGCATGCGGCCAGTCCGGCGGAAGACAGGGCGTTACCTCCAGCTTCTGCCAGGTCGGCTGTATCCCGAGCACACCGTGAACCGCTGCCGCGGTGACGCAGACCATGTCGGCCAGATAGGGTTCGGTGTCGCCGTGTTTCATCTCGCCATGGATGTCGGCCGCATTGTCACCGGCCCAACTGGTTTCCGCGGCGTGCTGGGCAAAGCGTTTCAGACGCGTCGCGGCTCCAACGGCATCCCCGGCCTTGGCGCGGGCCAGTATTTCCCAGTAGGTCTGGCAGAGCAGACTGCCCCCGTTCATGTACCGGCCGAAAGTCTGCCAATCGGCCGGGTTGATGTCCTGGGGCACGGGCCAAAGGGCCGAGAGTCCCGCGCAGCCCGCGTAGCCGAACTCCTTCTCGAGCGTGGGAATGCGGGCGTCGGCGGTGGCCACAATTTTTCGGGCCTGTTCGGGCGAGGCGATGCCCACGGCAATGGCCGGCCACTGGCACAGGTCGCAGAAGTAGGCGACTTCGCGGCCCTTGGCGTCGATCCAATCGAGATAGCGCGAACCGCCGGGCGCATCCTCTTTCCATAACACCCGGTTGAACGCCGCCTTTATGGAGTCGGCCATTTCGCGGTAGCCGCGGGCCTGCTCCGTTCGGTCCACCGCCTCTTCCATTTCGGCCAGGTCCTCGGCCGCCTTGTAGAAGAACGCGTTGTAATACCCGTTCACCCCGCCCGTGGTGATGGCATCGTAGTACCAGTGCGCGCCCACGTCGTCGAGTTTGAACAGCCCTTGATCATTGCGGCGCTGGACAAAGTAGCCGAGCATCCGCTCCATCGCGGGAATGCACTGCCGGATGAAATCGAGGTCGCCCGAGTGAATCAGGTAGAAGCGGGCGCCAATGATCGTGTGCAGGTTGTCGTCGACCCACTCACCGCCCTGGTTGTAGCCGAAATGCGCCCGTCCCTGGTCGTCGAGTGTGCCCAGGACATGCGCGAGGTGCTCGCGAAAGGCGCGGGCCGCGTCGTAGGGCTGCGCCGAAAGCGCACCCGACGCCGGGACGCCGGCAGCCAGCGCGGCCCCGTACATCCAGCAGGAACCGGCGTAGTACCACCCGTCCGTTTCGTTGCCGAAATCAAAGCCCTTCTGATCGTTCACCGCGCCGCCGTTAAGCACACCGTCATAGAACCGTTTTAGGGCCGACTCCGTGTTCTTGTCGGGCAGATCAACGGAGAGTTGATAGCCCGTGGCCTGTTTCTCCGAAGCGCCAATCTCCAGCGTGACCTCTTCGGTTTGGCCCGCCTGGTGGCTTTGCCGTCCTGCCAATTCAGTTACAACGCCCGCTTCACTCAACCACGCGAAACTTCCGCGTCGGTACAGATACCCGCCTTTTGCCTCCAGCCTCAGGTCGGCCGGGGCCGGCCAGTTGGTCCACAGTTTGTAGACCGCCCAGGTGTCGCGAACGCGCAGGAGTTGAAGGTGGTTCTCGGAAATATGTCCCGGGTCCCGCGGGGAGGCGTACAGGTCACTGGGCTCCGCGGCCATTTGCAGGGGATCGAACCAAAGCGTGCTGGTGGTGGAGTTCTTACGGGTCCGGGCATCAAAGGAGAAGAACAGTCCGGGGCTTCCCGCATAAGCCGTGGTGCAGTCGCGCAGCCAGCGGCGCGCGATCTTCCACGCCAGCTTCGATCCGTCGCCGGGGGCGCTCAGCATCCAGTCTTCCGTGGCCAGGGGTGGAGCATCCCCGCCGGAGGCGACGGTCACACCGGACACCAGAATCGCATCGCGGCCATCTGCCTGGGTCCGTTCCACCTTTTCCGGTTTTGCGAGACGGCTCTCATAACGTTTGCCGTCTTCTGTCACGGCGTACGTATAACCGCCACGCGCCCAGGGACGAGAGCCCTGGTTGGCCAAGAGGCTTTGCGGGCTCAATCCAGCGGCACCGCGAAGGTACAGGGCAGCCAGTGCCGGGCGGGCAACATTCACCTCGACCCTGCCAAAGGCACCTTCCGTGCTTAGGACCTGCGGCACAAGACCGGGAGCCTTGATCTCCACCTCGCCAAGGCACACATACCCTTCATATTTCGCCCCTGCCTGCTCCCCATCGGGAAACAACAGGCGGATGCAGCGCGCGGACGTCGGTTCCGGAAACGGATAGTCGAATACTTTTCCGGCCTCAGCGGGCGCCTCATCGCGGGGGATGCTGTCGGCGCGAACCGTCAGCACGTCTTTCCACGGGCCTTCGGCGCCCGTCGTGCTGACCTGTACCATCACGCAGGCAGGCGGCGCGTGATACTTGTCCTCATAACGCGCCCAGGCAATCCGCACACCCTCGACCGGCACCACCGCGCCCAAATCGGCCTGCCACCAGGCGCCCTTGTCCTTCCCGTGAACGGTCTGCCAATAGTTGCCATTCTCGTCGGCAACGCCGTCCGCGGCCGCAGTCGCGCCGTAGCCGCTGCTCCATTCGCTTGAAGCTGTCGCGATTACCCCGTCGTTTGCGACGGACCCGGCCAGGACCCAGGCAGGCCGCAGGAGCAGGGCACCCATCAGTATCAACAGGCCGCGGTGCGTCTTGATAGTCATCAGAGTAGGTCTCCCAAACATGCCATCGGACGTGAAGTCAGATTCAGCATGGACCGGATTCTTCGGAAATGCAAATCCCAATACCGCCCCAAGGCGGCCAGAAAGACGCTATTCGAGAAGCGCCAGGACAAAACTGGCGGGTCTCAACCGCACGGGAAGCACGTCTTCCTGCATCGGAAGCGTCCGCCCGTCAAGGATGTTGGTGGCCGAGACATTCTTCAGACCCATTGCGGCATGATCGATCTTGACGCGGCATTCGACGACCTCATGCTCAAGGTTCCCCACAACGAGCAGCGCCCTTTCCCCGCGATGCAAATACAGACTGACTTTCACATTCGGGTTGTCCGCCGTGGCAAGGCCGCTTTCGGCGCGGTAATAGGGAATCCATTCGGCGTCGCGATAGCCGAATGCGTCATAGGCGTGCCACAGGTTGGCCGTCTTGCGCGCCATGTCATTCCTGCCGAGAAAGCCCTCCGGCATGACCGACACGCCGTGAAGCAGCCCATAGGTCATGTGCATCGGTTTGTAGCAATGGCAATCGTCGCCCAGCAGGCTGGGCCATATGCCCCACTGCTTTCCCTGCCAGCGGACGCGGAATCTGGTGAGATCCTCGTACTGCTCGTGCTCGCCGGTGTAATACACGTCCGTGAAGGACATGGTCGGGATGATGATGTTGAAAGAGACGTGGTTGATGAGATAGCCGTCCTGGTGACGGGCGTGGATTTGTTTGTACATGCGCTTGAGCATGTCCCGCGTCGCGAAGAGCGGCCACGTGGCATGGAGCGCGCCCTGTTCATCGCGGTAGCCGCAGCCATGATGCGTGTTCTCGCACGGGTACACCTGCGCAAGGCCGTCGGTGTAGCAGCCATCGAAGCCCAGGTCGTCGAGCACCCAGCGCGTTCCCTCGGCCATGTAATCGGCGAAGCCGCTCCGTGCGCAGGCGTCCCAAAAATAGTGGCCCTTGGGCGGTTCCCACGGCTGCGTGGACAGGGGCTTGCGGCCCCACTCGACGCCGAATTGGGCACTGAGCTGCGACGGCGCGCCGAGCGCGGGATAGCCCATGTAGGGACTGCACCGCAGGCCAAGGTCATTGTATGTCTTGACGCGTTGGCGGAGATCCGCTATGAGTGGCTCTTTCAACAGCGGCGGCGGCCAGCCGGTGATGCTGCCGTCCGCATCGGCCCAGTTCCAAAGTGTCGCGGCGTTGAAGTCGTATCCTTTCACCGTTTCCTGCGGAGGCAGGGTATCGCCGTTGGAGATTTGCAGCGCGACACCAAATTTGCCGTCGACAAAGCGGCAGCCCAAACTTGGAACACCGCCCAGCGCACCGGGCGCGCCGGCAAGGATGGTGGCGCGGGTTTCCGCATCCTCGCCGTCGGGCCGGAATGCGTCGTCCAGATGATCCAGCAGCAGGGTCTGCGGATCCCCGACGAAGGGCGCCACGGGCGTTTCATAGGCATCGGCGTCATAGCGGACGGTGTCGGAGACACGGATTTCATCCACCGCAACGCGCGTAAAGCCTTGCCATTCACTTGAGCAGCCGAAGCGCAGGACGGGCTTTTCCAAATTCGGCGGCAATGCAAGGTTGACGGTGCCGAGCCGCCTGCCGGCGGCGAAGAAGCTGGCCTTGTCATCCCACGTGACGGCGACGTGGATGTATTGGTTGAGCGCACCCGACGGGATTTCGGCCGTGGTGGACTCCTTTCGGGTGCCGTTTGTCACGGTGAGGCTCATCGCCGGTTTGGAGCCATACTTCACGGAAAGCGAAATACCGTCTTTCTGATCACCCAGGCGGACGACTTCGCGCCATGTTTCCTTCTCGTCGAGGGCCGGGACCAGCCAGAATTCGAGCGTGCCCTGGCCAGCATTGAGGTTTGCGATGTCTGCATAGTTGAGAAACTCCATTGGAGGAGGCTGGCCGACGCAGTCACCGAAGCGGAACCAGAACGGGTCTCCGGCATGGGCATCCTTTACCGGTGTTGCCATGAGACCGAAAGTGAACGTCACGGGCTTATCAAGTTTCAGGGGCTTTGCAGCGCCTTCCGTGCGAATCATGCCGCACCGGATTACAGTGCGGTCGCCCTCGGGCACAACCTCGATCATACGGTCGTCACGGGGCCGCCAGCCCTCATCGCTTTCAGCGAACCATGCCAGGCCCATGTCGTCGTTGCCTGCCCATACCTGGGGCGTGAAGGCGCCGTGCCATGGTGCGCCGTTCATCGCGATGGCGGTCGCGGCGATGCCGGTGGACGGCAGGAGAAACGTGGCATAGCGGGACTTGACGGGAATCTCCAGAAACAGGCTTGAGATGTCCGTGGGACTCTCGGGCGTCAGCGTGAGGTCGCACCGCATCAACCCGTCAAATTCAGTGGTCGTGACCAGCTTTGCGTTGATCGTTCCAATGCGGCTCTCTGCCTGGCGAACGGCGGCATCGTCAGGACCCGCAATGTTGGCCGCAGCAAGGGCGGCAAGGTCGCCGGTTGCCTCGCCGATGGCGAGTTTTAGCGTTACCGGCCCGGCCAGCATCTCCCCGCCCTGGTTCACAATCTGCTGCGGCAGCGATTGGCCGAAGAACTGGTATTGTCGGCCCCACACGCCGATACCGTCGTCGGTGGCGCGGACCGGTTCCCAAGGCCAGGGGATAGCATGGTCCACGCCCGCGTGTTCCTCCAACCATGCGGGCTTGGCGAACTGTTCGAAGTCCGCCTCAGCCGTTGCCAGCACCGTTCCGTCCGGCGCGACGGCTTCGGACTTGACGGTGTACGTGCCGGGTGGCAACTGGGCAAGGTCTATGGAGGCGGTTCCAAGTCCGTATGCGAACTCGGCGCTTTCACAAACGCCAAATTCCCTGTCGCTCTGCATGACGCGGGAGCGCGCGACGAGTCCCTTCGGCGCGTTCGCCAATCCCGCCACGTTGGCGGTGACCCACAGTTTGCCCTCGTGCGGATAACTTTCCACGGAAATGTCATAGGGCTTCTCGACATGAAACGGCAGGCGCTGAGAATACATGTCCCCATTCGCCGTGACCGCGCGCACCGTGAGGTTGTAGAAGCCCGTTACCAAGGTGGGCGGTTTGACCGCCACGCTGCGGTAATCCGCCAGGCGGTTCTCGGTCTGGACCAGTGCCTTGGCATCCTCCCCGACCACTTTGCCTTTGACCGTCACCAAAGGGTCAAAGAGCAGCCCCGTCAACGACACCTCCGCAGCCAGTTTGCCCGCGTGCCAGTCGCCCAGCGTTCCCACACGGATGGCGCGGTCCGATTCGCTGAAAACAATCTCGCCGAAATTCTCCGCGTGGTGAAAACTTCCTGCCGCGTAGGCCCAGGAGGAACCGCGCCCCAGCGTGCCGGTATCGCGGCAGAAATTGATCCGCCACCGCTCCCCCTCTTTGGGAGCATCATGTCCGTCGATCTCCTTGAACGGAATGCGGCATTCGGCGATCCAACGGCCCGCCTCGCAGGTGGTCCGCGTCGGCCATCCGGGATTGAACGACACATCGCCCTCAATGGGCGCGGCAACGGTGATACGGCTGTCGTATTGCGTGCCGATCGCATTGCGGGCAAGTTGATAGACTGGGTATTGTCCCGGCTGCGGCTGCAGGAACAGTTCGAAGGCATCCTCGCCGTAAACGGGCGCATCCTTGCCAGTCAGCCGTGCGGTCAACGCGCGGTTGCCCGGGTTGAGGCATTCAAAGCAAAGGTACAGTGCCTCCGCGTCCCATCCCGCACTGACGACCGTCTGCTCTTCCATGAGACTGTTGTCGTTCAGTCCGACAAATCCCGTCGTTTGCGCGGCACCGTCCCACTCGCCCGCTTCGATTGTGCCGTCAATAACGGGCGCTTTGATGCGCGGCAGCGTCATCAGCGGATGGTCGGCGGTCTGTTCCCCACCGGGACCAAGAATGCGCAATTCATCGACGGCAAACTCACTCTCGACGTCGTTGAAACCAATATGGCTGCCCAGCGTCAGCCGCAGATCCTTCGGCTTCACGTCCATCGGACCGAAGAGTCCCTGCCAGTCCTGCTGAATTTCGCGCTTCCCATCGCACCATAATTCGAGCGTCGTTCCCCACCGCAATTCGACATGGTGCCATTCGCCCTTTTTCCAATAGCCGGGAAAACCGCCCTGGCACACGATCTGGCGCTGCTTGTCCCACACGGCGACGTTGGTTTGCGAAAGCGTCGAGTAGACGCACACCATGCTCGATTCCGGCCCCCAAACCGTGAGAAAAAGCTGGTTGCTGAGTTTGCCCGGATTCTTGATGACTTCCTCCGCGTCAAAATCGAGGGCAACCCAGAACTCAATGACGCCCGCGCGCAGGTCAAGGTTACCCGACGCGGGATAGTCCATTTGCATCAATTTGTGAAACTGCAAGGCGTTGCCAAACTTGCCCAGCACAAATTCACCGCCCTTGCCGGGCCTTCCGCCGGCCATGGCCGCATCGGCTGCGATAATGGCCGGCGTAGTGCATTGCGCGCCGTCAGGCAAGAATTGTTCGTCGAAATGATCAAGGAGCAGGGTTCGGCCGTCCGGCTGGTACGGTTGCGCGGGAGCGGACGCGGTGATGGCGCATAGAAAGACAAACCGCAGAAAACCGGTCAGGCACCGCTTCATTGGACGAATTCTTTCACGGCTTTGCCCCCCCCCCGGTTTTCTGGGACGGAGATTCAATGCCGACCTGAACGGGCTTTCCGGCAACACCCTCTTCGGGACGCAAGACGGGCCGTGCGGGAGTGTTGTGCTTAACAGCGCGCAGCATGAATATGACGCCCGCGAAATGCATGACCAAACTCCCGGTTACTTCACGGGACGAATCTTGATATTGCGGAATTCGATGGCACCGCCGTAATCCTGCAGGGCGATATGGCCTTTGGGGCTGAGTCCCCATTTGCCCTGTCCATAGGCGGTCAGATAGTACCTGCTGGTTTTCACGTGCGCCCGCCAGAGTTCGGTGTCAATGTCATACTCCAGCAGTTTCTCGCCGTTCATCCAGTGTTCCACGTGCTTGCCATTGGCCACGATCCGTGTCTGGTTCCATTCGCCGAGCGGCCTGGCCATGTCTTTGGCCGGGGCGAACACCGCGTAGCATGCGCCAGCGGACGCCAGCGGATTGAGTCCGTCCATGTGGCCCGTGTTGTCCAGCACCTGGTACTCGGGACCGGTCTCCCAGACGTTCTCGCCCTCGTCGGTCACGCGGTAGATTACGCCGCTGTTGCCACCCTTGGTCATCTTCCATTCCAGCGTCAACTCGAAGTCGCCGTATTCTTCCGCGGTGACGATGTCACCCGTGGTTTCGCCCTGTTCGTGGCGCGAGAGCAACGACCCGTTCTCCGCCTTCCAACTGGCCGGCATCACTGTTGATTTGTAACCGTGCCATCCCGACGTGGTTTGGCCGTCAAAGAGCAGTTGCCAGCCAGCGTTCTTTTCCGCCTGGGTGAGCGTGTTGGGTTCTTCGGCGTGCGCAACACACACACCACCCAGAAACACGGATACCGCGACCAGAAATAAACGGGCCGCGCGGCGGCGCGTGAAGTAGAAGAGCCTTCCAACCTCTTTCGGGTCGGGGCGTGACCCGGAACGCGACAAGATGTCGCGTCTGCGTTGCGGCGTCATCCGAGAGTTTCTGAACGCTTTCAATTCCATTGTTCTTTTCCCTTCCTATTTGGAGGTGACAAGGTGTGCCGGCGTGCTGGACAGTTGCCAGCCCTCGGGCAGTGCGGCCAGGATCGGTTCATTGGGCGCGCCGGTACCCGTGACGGTGACGGTCCTGTCGCGCACGGTGATGTCGAGCACGGCGGCTTGCAGGTGAATGCGCGTGACGGTCAGTTCGGGCCAGTCTTTCGGCAGTCGGGGGTTGACGGCAAAGCCATCGGCCGTGGGGTGGAAGCCGAGGAAACCGTAGAGCATGACCTGCGGCACCATAATGCTCTCAAAGAACTCCTTGTCGAGCCCGAGTCCGCCTGCGACATTGCCACCCTGCATGGTTCCGTGTTCGGGGTCCTTGTAGTAGGCGCGGTACCCCCCGGCGGCCTGGGTTTCGTCAAACCAGACCAGCATTTCCTTCAGCCGCTGCCATGCGTCGTCGGGGCCGTCGGTCATCAGACGGCACATCAGGTCGTGGTAAGAAAAGCCCAGCACCGCGCCGCCGTCCTGCACCTGCGCGCCCCAGGGGATGCTTTCAGGACTGCTCCAGACCCAGATGTAATAGTCAAGGTTGCGCTTGGTGGTGGAACGCGGGCCGAAGCGCCAGCGGTAGATGTCGGCGCCGGTCGAGGTGTCGCTGTCCACGGTGCGCCGACCGGACTCCCAGTCACGGATCGATTGGGCCTGGTCAGGCGTGGCAAAGTCGAAACAGACCGCCTCGTTGTTCAGGAAGGTAAACCCGTAGTCGTGCATGCCGCCGTCAAGATCGACGGTCCCAAAACGGCCCGTCTCGCCGTTCCAGAAGCGCTTGGTCCCGTAGTCCTTCACCTCGCGGGCGTGGCTGCGCAAGTCGGCGGGATCGTATGCCTCCGCGCCCGTGGCAACGCACCATTGCGGGTGCCGGACGATTTGCTCTTCCAGATCCGCGAGGGCGAGCAGGGTGTCATAGTAGTAAACGGTGGCCAGCGCGTCCTCCCCACCGAAGGGGAGGATGTCCCAATAGTCGCTGCCAATGCCCTCGCCGGGAACGATGACCTTCTTTCCGTCCGCGCCGATGCGGACGCCGCTGCGGCCCTCATGGCCGGGCCAGGTGTTGTAAATGCACTTTCGTTGGCGCGTGCTGAATTCGTTCATGACGAAGCGCATGGCGGAGCGCACACGGCCGATTTGCTCGCGCAGAAAAGTGATGTCGTGGGTCCACAGGAAGTAGTCCCGGCACCCGCGTATGAAGTTGACATTGTTGATGTCGTGGCGCGTGTCACAGGCGGTGTGAAACGACTTGATGACCAGGCTGGCCGCGGTGGGATTGTCCACATGAATGCGCAGCCCCGTGATGGTTCCCTTCCATCCGGGGATGCGGTACACCGGAATCATCGTTCGGGTTTCGACCGTCGAGGTGATCATTTCCCCCGCCGATTTTGGACCCATGGGCGGCAGCGTGAGCAGTTGGCCGCCGGGCGTGGCGGGGGCAAAGTAGGCGCGGCATTCGGGAGTGAAGTCGGGCTGTTCCTCCGTGGTCCACTCAACGTAGCAGCAGGCGCGGTCAATGCCGGTGGCCCACCAGTTCAGCCGCAGCCAGGGCCCGTTCTTTGCCTCCATCTTGAACGCCGGGGTTTGCAGGGTTGCGCCGGGCTCGGCAAGTTCGACGGCCCAGCCATGGTCGTTGACCTCTCCCCCGCGCCCGCCGGCAACGATCCACCCGTCCGGTGTGGCCGGGGGTGCGTCATATCCCTGCACACCGGTGCCGCGAAAATGCCAGCCGACCCCGCCCGCCTCCATCCACCTGGGGAACGGCCACCCCTCGGCATGGGCGGGCCCGTCGTGCTGCTGCGTCAACACGTAGCCCTCGCCGTCCATCTTCCGCTCCGCCAGCGCCTTGGCCCAACGGGCCCGCATGGCGTCCAGTTGCCCGTCCGGCCCGGTCGCGGGCCACAGCGTGGACTTGGGCATCCACTCATCCCACAGCGGAATCAGCGGTCCGGCGGGCTCATAATGCAGCCAGAACAGCGCACGCAGGGAATCCATCTCCCTGTCGTATCCGGGCACGGCAAAGCGCGGAAAGTCTTCCGGTACCGGTGCAGCATGCGCCACACCCAAGAGAAACAACCCCAACATCATCCACGCTGCTGCCGTTTTCGGCATGACCGGATCTCCCTGCGGTTCTACGTTTGATCGGCGTAATCCCCGCTGCTGCTGCCTATGAACTGCAAATCACCGAACGGATCTTGGGGAAGCCTATACGTCCGTTGACAGACGTTGAAATGCCTCGACAAGACTGCGTGCGCGGGCAAGGGCCAGTTCTGCCTGGGTTGCGTCGACATGGATGATCTCGCCGTAGTCCCCCACTGAGCGCAGTTCAAAGAGCCACGCCAGCCACTTGCCAGCTTCCACGTCGATCAATCCTTCGTGAACCAGTTCTTTGTGAACGGCACCAATAACTCCCCCGTGCTTCTTGAAAGCCATGCCGCGCAGCATGAACACTGCGGTGGCGGCATGGAAAACCGCATAATAGGCACGGGAAGCAGAATCATCGAAGAGCCCGGCTTCACACAGTGTTTGCGCCGCCTTAAGGGACTGCCGTGCCCGTTCCATGCACACGGCGGCTTCTTCGGCGCCCCGGCCCATCAAACCGTGATCCCTTCCTTGCCTGCATTCCGGTAGAGCTGGATGCGTCCGGCCGCAAAATCCTCTGCGCCGGCAGGCCGTACGGACAGGTAGCGGCCACTTTCGAGTTGCAGGTCATAAAGCAGGTCAATGAACGTTTCGAGTTCAGCAAAATAGTCGAAGGGCTCTCTCAGCAGCACCAGCAAGTCAATATCGCTTTCCGGCTCCGCCGTCCCGCGCGCCATTGAGCCGTACAAAATGAGCCCTTTGAACCGCTCGCCGTAATGTTGCGCAAGCCGCCCCTTGCACTCTTGAACTATCCTCTGTTCAGCCGCGTTCATCTTTCTGAAGGTCTCCATGTCTCCAGAAATCGTACCACGGCCTTCTACCAGTGGACAAACACCCCGCAGCCCAAGGAACAGGGACAGAAGACAACGCACTCAGCAAGCAACGCAATTCCTGCAAGCGCCTGACCGGCAACGAGGACGAATTCCATGGACAGATGATTGATAATCTTCAGTCCAGTGTCTATTATGAACATCCATGAGAATACGAAGGCGCATCGGCATCATAGTCCTTTCAACGGTCCTTCTGATCGTTCTGCTCTCGAGCTGTGGGCTCTTCTGGCTGGTGTGGGAATGCAGAGACATCGGCGCGGGATACGACGCCAAAATCCTCGCGACCGGCGTCTTTGTGCTTGGGCGCTCGCCCGAATCCATCCGTGAACAGGAACTCAAGTATTTCCCGCTCAGCGGATACGAGGTGAATCAGGCCGCCAAGACCGTTACCGCGTGGGTTTTTCCCTCGGTCAAACGCACCGCCGTCTATCGGGACGGACTCGGTGTCGCGCTGTCGCTGGAGGGCGACATCAAGAAGCTGCAGGCGCAGGCGCGTCCCGAACCGGAACCCAACCTCGATGCGCTCAAGGCGCTGCCGTGGCCAATGGGTGACGCCTCCAGCGGCCAACCCATGCCGGACGGCTATGACGCCGCCAAACTGGCCGCCGCGGTGGACCACATGTTCGCCGAACCCAGCCACCTGCACATGCGCAACACCCGTGCGGTGGTGGTGGCCTATCGCGGCGAGATCATTGCGGAGAAGTATGCCCCCGGTTTCGGACCGGAACAGCGGCTGGCCGGATGGTCCGCGGGAAAGAGCGTGTTCCACGCGCTTTTCGGCATCGCGGTGCGCGACGGCAAGCTCAAACCCGGCGACCTTGCCCCGGTTCCCGCATGGCAGTCCAAGGGTGACCCGCGCGCGGAAATGACCCTCGATTCGCTCCTGCGCATGCGCAGCGGCATCGACTACAGCGATTTTGATTTTGACCGGCATCCGCGGCTGGGCGACCTGCTCTTCGGGCACACTGGCGCGGCCGAGTACTTCATGTCACGCCCACTCAAATATCCGATCGGCAGCCACTTCGCCTACGCCAGCGGCAGCACCAATCTCCTGAGCTGGGTGCTGCGCCGTGCCTACGGCGACGACGCCTACTATGCCCTGCCCCGTAAGGAACTGTTCAGCAAGCTCGGCATGCGCAGCGCCCTTTTTGAGGCCGACGCCACCGGTACCCTCATCGGTTCCTCCTACTTCTTCGCCACGGCCCGCGACTTCGCGCGCTTTGGCCTCCTTTACCAGAACGACGGCGTCTGGCAGGGCGAGCGCATCCTGCCCGAAGGCTGGGTCCGGTACGGCCGCACCCCCGCACCGGAAGGCCCTGAGTCCTACGGCGCGCACTGGTGGCGATTCAGTGCCAACGACCGGGCCAAAGCCAAAGCACGCGGGATTATCCTGCCCGAAGACGCCTTCAACGCCGCCGGTTACGAGGGACAGAAGCTCCTCGTCGTTCCCTCGATGCAACTCGTCGTGGTTCGCCTGGGTCTCTGCTATTTCTCCGATTTTCCCCTGTACGACGAACTGTGCATTCTGCTCAAGGCGTTTCCCGAGGCGCGTTGCTCTCAGTAACCTGTTCGTCGCCATGCTGTTGGTCTATTATCGTATTTTACTTCTTATATTCGTGCTTATTTATTTGTTTTTATCTTTATAGGAATCGCTGCTACGCCGCATATTACCATGAAATCTCATCATGTACTATTGAAATTTCATGGTAATAATGTTAGAATTCCAACATGATAGCCCGGAATACAGACAAGGTAAAGCTCGATGAGTTGATGGGAGCCTTTCCGGTTACTGCCATTATCGGGCCGCGCCAGGCCGGAAAGACCACGTTGGTTCGGGAATTCCCCACGGACCACTTCTTCGATTTGGAGAATCCCCGCGATGCAGCCCTGCTGGCCGAACCACAATTGGCGCTGGAGTCGCTGTCCGGGCTGATAGTGATTGACGAGATTCAGCGCGCGCCCAATCTGTTTCCGCTCATTCGGCACCTGGTGGACACACATCCGGACCAACGCTATCTGATCCTGGGCAGCGCGTCGCGCGACCTGCTGCGACAGTCGGCTGAATCGCTGGCCGGACGCATCGCCTACCATGAATTGGGCGGATTTCGATTGGACGATGTCGGCAGCGATCAATGGCGCAATCTTTGGATGCGCGGCGGGCTTCCCCGCGCCTTCATCGCTCCAAACGACACGGCAAGCAGCCAATGGCTCGAACAGTACATCGCCACCTTCCTGGAGCGGGACATTCCCCAACTGGGCATCAACATTCCCGCGACCACGATGCGTCGCTTCTGGACAATGCTCTGCCACTACCATGGCCAAGTCCTGAACTACTCCGAATTCGCCCGATCCTTCGGCATTTCCGACATGACGGTGCGACGCTATCTCGACGTTCTCGAAGGCACCTTCATGGTGCGCCTTCTCCAGCCGTGGCACGCGAACATCGGTAAACGGCTCGTCAAGCGTCCCAAGGTCTACTTCCGCGACTCTGGGCTGCTCCACGCGTTGCTGTCAATACGCTCCCAGGCCGACCTCGCCTCCCACAACAAACTCGGCGCTTCATGGGAGGGATTCGCGCTCGAAGTTGCCGCGCGTGCCATTGGCAAGCGCAACGAAGAACTTGCCTTCTGGGCCACCCACTTTGGCGCTGAAGTGGACCTGTTCTGGCAGGAGCACGGGAAGAACTGGGCGGTGAAGGTCAAATACGCGGACGCCCCGCGGCTGACCCCCTCCATGAAAAGCGCCATGAAAGACCTGGACCTCGCTCACCTCTGGGTGCTGTATCCGGGAAACCGCGCTTATCCGCTTGCCGCAGATATCAGCACGCTGCCGCTCGAAACGGTGAATGAAGCCTGGAAATACTAAAAGGGAGTATGTGAAATGGACTCATCAGAACCCTCGCAAGAAGCGCTAGCGGTGTCCGAAGACGATTTCTACTTCCGCAAGAAATCATTATCTGTGCGCGGCTGGCTCCTGCTTGTGATCGCCGTCTACGTACCGAATACCTTTCTCTTCATATACACTGCTGAACTGGCAAACAACCCTGGAGGAATCCTGGCATTTGGACCACCTCTGCCGGTTCACCTTACCTTTCAGGAACGGGCGCAAGTCACGTTTCTATCGCTTGCGTGCGCGTTCGCCCTCTTTCTTGTGTTTGTGCTTGTCGATATATGGAGAATGGGAACGTTTGTGTCGGGCATCAGAGTCCGTAATGGCCTCTTCGATGTCCTGCGCAAGAACGGGATGCCCCGCGCGAGCATGCAAGCCGAGACCATTAACAAGATAGTTGTCGTGGAGAATACACTCATGGAAGGAAAGGCATTCAGAATTACCCTCCGTGACGCGGCTGGGCGAAATTACACCCTGCGCAATTCGACGGATACAACCCTTCTGGTTCCTCTTGCAGCACTCTGTCAGCGAGTGCAGGTTGAGTACGAATGCCGAAAAGACACCGTGGAGCCATTGATGTTGTTCGTGCTTTTGGCAGCTATCGCTGAAGCGTTTGCTTTGTACTTCGTAAGACATCCATTTCCAGTGGCAGTCGCCATAACCCTCGTAATGTTCATTTTCCAAGTCATTTGCCATAGAATAGTGGCGCGCAATATGAAGTAGATTGTTGATTCAGCGACTGACATTTGACTTGGTATTCCTTTCTGGCTCTGTATCAATTTACTGAAAAGACAAGGTTGCCACAAGGCCTCTTGGTTTGGTCCAACTGTCCTACACCTGAGGAGTCAAGCGAAAATGTATCCCGACGATACCCCAAATGAGCGTCATGGAAAACCAGTTTCCCGCCGTCAGTTTCTGCAAAGCACCGCCGTCGCCGCGGCACCGTTCATGATTGTCCCGCGTTATGTCCTCGGCGGCGCCGGCCACACCCCGCCCAGCGAGAAGCTGAACATTGCCGCCGTCGGCGCCGGTGGACAGGCCGCAGAGGACCTTAACCAGCTTCGCACTGAAAACATCGTGGCCCTGTGCGACGTGGATGATGCGCGGGCGGCGCAAACCTTTGAGCGATTCCCGAAGGCGACGCATTACAGAGATTTCCGGAAGATGCTAGAGAAGGAGGACAAGAACATCGACGCGGTGCTCGTCGCCACGCCGGATCACTGCCATGCGGTGGCCAGCATCGCCGCCATCAAGATGGGCAAGCATGTCTATTGCGAGAAGCCGCTGACGCGGACGGTGTATGAGGCGCGGGCCGTGGCCCAGGCGGCCCGCGAAGCCAAGGTTGCCACGCAAATGGGCAATCAGGGCATGGCCTTCGAGGGCAACCGGCTCATCAACGAGTGGATCTGGGACGGCGTCCTCGGGCCTGTCCGCGAGGTGCATGTCTGGTCGGACCGACCCACGCACAAGGGCAAACTCTTCTGGGCGCAGGGCGTGGACCGACCGGAGGACACGCCACCGGTGCCGGACACGCTGGACTGGGACCTTTGGCTCGGACCGGCACCGTACCGCCCCTACAACCCGGCCTACATGCCGTTCAAATGGCGCGGCTGGTGGGATTTCGGGTCCGGCGGGCTGGGCGACATGGGCATTCACAACATCGCCCCCGTGTATTCGGCGCTGAAACTGGGCGCGCCGACGGCGGTGGATTCGAGTTCGACGCTGGTTTTCAAGGATTCGCTGCCCCTGGCCTCCACCGTGCATTACGAATTCCCCGCGCGCGGCGACATGCCGCCCGTGCGGCTGCACTGGTATGACGGGGGCATGATGCCGCCCCGCCCCGAGGAACTTGACGAGGGCGAGGAACTCGATCGGGAAGACGGCATCATCTTCGTCGGTGACAAGGGCAAGATTCTCGTCAAGGGCTGGGGTGGAAAGGAACCCCAGCTTATCCCCGAGGCGAGAATGAAATCCTACAAACAGCCCGAGAAGACGCTGCCCCGCTCCATCGGCCACCACGTGGAATGGATTGAGGCGTGCAAGGGACGCGGCGGGACGCGCTCGAATTTCGATTTCGCGGGACCTTTGACGGAAGCCCTGATGTTGGGCACTGTCTCCGTGAGGAGCGGAAAGCGGCTGCTTTGGGACTCGGAGAACATGAAGGTCACGAACGATTCCGAAGCGAACGAGCTGCTGCATTACAAGTATCGCGACGGCTGGACGCTTTAAGTGTCCACCAACGCACGAAGCAACGCCACGGTGTCCGGCGCATAACCGGCGTAATGGTTGTTCACATAGCCGAAGACCGGGGTGCGGCGCTCGATGAGTTCCTGGAGATGGGGTATCCACTCGTCCACTTCCGGGCGGCGGTCGATCACCGTCTTCCCCCATGTTGTCGTGACCTGCTCGATGGCATAGCGGTCGCCCAGCCAGCGGATATAGGTGAAAGGCCCGGTTAGCACACCCTCCCTGGCAAACAATTCTTTAGGCCGATACATCCACGGATGGTCAATGAGGGCAAAGGCAACGCGGTGTTCGGCGAGCAACGCAAACAGCGGTGTTCCGAGCCAGGTCTTGTTGCGGATTTCGACAGCCCATTGGAAACCGTCGGGCAGCGAAGTCAGAAAAGGTTCCAGGCGGCGGAGCAGTTCCTCTTTCGTCACGCCGCTGGCCTTCGAGAAATAGGGGAACTGGAACAGGATCGGCCCGAGACGCGGGCCGAGCACGGACATGACGTCCAGAAAAGCCTTCACCTCGCCCCCGCAATCCATCAGGCATTTTTCGTGCGTGATAACCTGGGGTGCCTTGGCGGCAAAGACAAAACTCTCCGGCGTGCGGTCCCGCCAGCCTTCCACAACGGACTTTCGGGGGGTAGCGTAAAACGTGGCGTCTATTTCCACCGTGTCCAGCTTGCGGGCGTATGCGGCAATAAAGTCCCTCGGCTCCGTTCCCGGTTCGTAGAACTTTCCGACCCAGTCCCCGCAACTCCAGCTTGAGGTGCCGAGGCGCAACTGTGATTTGTTTGAGTCCATGGCCTGTTATTACCTCTTCGTTAGAACGTTCACGAAACAGAATATCATCCACGGGATACCGCAGATTTATGCCCCAAAGAGCTGGGCAAGGGCGACGTCCAGGCACGGCAGCGCCATTGTGAATATCCCCTCCTACCACTATAATGGCAGCGGCCGCCCGGGGCCATTCAGGAGGATGTCATGGATACAATTCCCGTGAGCATTGAGTCATCATCGCGGAAGAGCGTGCCCGTCAGTGTCGGCGCGCTTATCGTCGCCGCGGTGGGAACCGTGGCGGGGGGACTGCTGTATTCCAGAGGAGGTCCCGTTATGGTGCTCATCCTCTTCTGGCCGACACTGGCCTCGGCAAGCGGGATGATTACGGCGTTCCTGGAAAGGCGCACACGCGGTGCCATGGTCTGTTTCGGGATTGCTCTTGCCCTGTTTGCCGGCGATGTTGTCGCCCTCCGGCTGCTTGGCCAGCTTCGAGGGTTCACCGTCCTGTATTTCTGGCCGATGATGGTCATCGCCCTGATTGCCCCCTTCCTTTCCCTTCGGCTGCTGCGCGCCGACGTGCGGGCTTGGCGCTATTATGCGGCGGTGTGGCTGATTCCCGTGGCGTTCTCCCTGATACTGGTAACGGGCATGCTGCTCCTGGCCCGCAACCAAGCGAAAACGTACGTGCTGTTTGGGTTTATCCTGGGCATGCCCTTCGGCCCTTGGGCGAGCCAGGTGGTGCGGCTGGTGTCGTTCCCCAATGCGGGCGAGGGCTTCTCTTTGCCGTTGGCGCTGGCATTCACCCTGGTGTTGGCGATCCCGCCCATGCTTGCCCTGTTTCGGCGGCGCTGGGCGGCCCACAGCTTCATTCCCTTTGCCTGGATCATGGCGGCTTGGTCGTTCTTCGGACTGGTGCTGCTCCTGAGCTGCATCGAGTAGTCTTTGGCCCGCGCCCTCCTATTCGATGCTGACCGAATCGAAGCCCATGCCGATGCTGTCGGTTCCAAAGCGGGCATCGCCGAGATCGAGGATGGTAAACGCCTGGAACATCGGCACACTGCCAACGGTCTGGCCGTCCAGTTTCAACTCGCAGCCCCCGCTTCTGTCGGGTTTCACGTCGAACACAAGTTCATGCCAGCCTGTTCTTCGCGGCAGGGGTGTCGCGGAAATGCGGTCCTGCCATTCCTGGATCACATAGCGATCGGGGGACACCGCCCCATCCACACCGAGGGCCACCACCGCCTCCTCGATGGCAGCCGGTCCCCGCAGCGTGGCCAGGCAGGACGCGCCGCGCTTTTCGGTGTCGTCGTACAGCCACACCGTCACCCTCTTGGACAGCGGTGCCGGATGTCGATAGCGCACCACCATCACGTCCTTGTCAATGCGGAGGGCGCCGGCGCCGGCGTGAACAATGCCTTGCGTGAGGAAATCCTGCCGGAGGCCGTCGCTGTAGTGATAGAGGAAGAAGGGGCTCAGCGTGCCCTCAAAACCGCAGCGGAGCGGCATTTCCACGGGTCGCGCCGCCTCTTTTGGATAAGGAAACTTGAATTCTCCGGTCAGGCCGATGTCTTTTGAAACCTTGGCGGAATCGAAGCCCTCGTGCTTCTCCCACTTGCCGTTCACAAGAATCTCGCCGGGCCGGTCGGGCGACTCGAAGAAGTTGTTCTCCAGCAGCGTCTCATCCGTATACCGCCCAAATTCCACGGTGGTGGCGTTGGCGCCATAACAGGCGTTGTCGCGCAGATGGGTGCTGAATGTCATGCCGGGATCAAAGTCGATGGAGCATGCGTCCTCCGGGCGATCTTCCGGCTGCGGCCAGGTCGCGTTGAACCACGACCAGACATCGGCGATGCGGTTGTTCTCGAAAAGGGTGTTGTCCGTGGTCGCGCCGATGTAGAACGCACCGCCGTCCCAGGAACTCGTCACACAACGCGCCAGATCATTGTTGCGAATGACGTTGTTGTTCATGACACCGCGTTCGCGACGCACATCCCACATGGAGAACATGATGATGCCCGACTTGGGCGAGTCGGTGATGAGATTGTTGGAGATGAGGTTGTCGTTGGCCGACCATCCCAGCGATATGCCGCAGCCTGTGATGGTCCGCCGTCCCACGTGGTGGATGTAGTTGTTGTGAATCGTGTGGTGATGGTTGCGCGGCTCCGCCGGACCGGGGTCGTGCGGCACGTACTCGCCGTGGATGACGACACCGTTGCTGCCCGTATAGGCGATTTCGCAACCCGAGACCGTCACATAAGTCGAGGCCCCTTCAATCGCCACCGCGTTGCCGCCCGCATGCAGCAAGCGGCAGTTGCGCACCGCCACCCGAGCCGCATGGGTAATGCACATCTGGTCATTGCCGCCCTCGAAACGGATGCCCTCGAACACGATGTCGTGCACCGGCGCGTCCGGGCTTTTGCCTCGGAGGTCCAGCAGTTTCGCCGCCGTGTCGGCCACGATGATCGATTTGCCGGGGGCTTTCGACAGGGGCATGTAATACAGCGTTCCCGAGGCGCGGTCGGCATAGAACTCGCCGGGCGCATCCAGCAGGCCCAATGCGTTCTCCACCACGTAGGACTTGCCCGCGACCGGATTGTAGGCCGGGTCCGGCATTTTGAACTTCGTGAAAAACCGGCGCCCCGCCGAATCAACGCTTTCAACGGGAATGTGTTCGGAGAAGTAGGTGCCCATCTGCATCAAATGGACGTAAAGGTGGCTGGTGTCGAGACCGGCAGGGTCGAAATCGCGGGGCTCATAGCAGAAGGACCAGAACGGCTCAATATGCGGCTCCGAAAGCCGGAACCATCCCTCATTGGGCGTGCGGGCCAAAGTGCCCGGCATGCCGTCCTCCATCACCTGGAAGGCCTTCGCGTCGGTGCCCTTGATTTGGGGAACCTGCGCTTTCAGTATCCGGCCCTTGTAACGGTGCCATTCCGCCACGGGGAGTCCCCCGGCAAACACCGGTTCTTCCCCCTCGCAGTTGCGGTAAACGACCGGATTCCCTTCATTCCCGGAATCCGTTTCGTCGAGACTGACCGGTTCGGCAAGGTAATAGGTGCCTCCGCGCAAAACAACCGTTGTGGTGCCCCCGCCGGTCTTCTTCTGCTCCCGGACCGCGTCGCGGGCACGGATCAGCGTGCGGAAAGGTTCGTTTAGCGTGCCCGCATGGCTGTCATCGCCCGTCGGTGACACATAAACAGTCCCCCCGGCATTCTGCCCGCCTTCGGCCCAACCCGTACATAACGGCAAAAGCAGGGCTGTGAGAAACACGATGAAACCTGCAAGGGAAGCTGTGTTTGTATTCATGTAGCCATGATAGGCCGAGCGAAACTTTTCGGTCAACCCGTCTCCCGGTGCCCCGTCACAATTGCATTGTGGGGACTGCAAGCCGGTCTTTCTTGTACCCCCTTCGACAAACCAATTCTCCTCTGCGTTTCGTGCCGGGTACCGAAGACAATTGCCTGAACCGAAACGGAATTGTCCCCCTCTCGGTTCCGAACATCACGGACGGCCGGCGCTCCGACTACTGACAACCTCTGTAAAGGTCTCCGGGCAACTGCGGGTGCTATAATGCCGCGCGGACATTTCGGGCACGATAATCCGAAGACGGTTTGGCCTGCGGTGCGTGCCTTGTCTGCAAAAGGAGTCCGACCATGACAAGCCGGTTTTCACGTTCACTGTCGCTTTGCCTGCTGCTGATGTCCATTGGAAGGGCTGCCACGGCCGACCCTTCAGACGCGTATATCAAACGCGACGGAACGGCCTGGACGCTTGGCACGGCGACCGTGGAACGCGTGGTGGCGCTGGAGAACGGCAAACTGCTCCTGAAGCAGTACCGGGACAAGGTCTCGGGGCAAGATTTGGCGGCGGACAGTTCGGAGTTGTCCTTCGCGCTGGACTCGCCGGAGAACCGCATCACCGGTGCCAGTGGGGGCTGGACGCTGGTGGACGCGGCAGAGTTGAAGGGAGCGCAGGGGGAACTAGAACTGGCGCTTCGCCTGAGCCGGGAGGGTGTCGAAGCCACGAAACACTATAAGGTCTACCCGGAATCAAGCATTATCCGCGAATGGGCCACGTTTAAGAACACCGGCACCACACCCGTCTGCCTGATCAATCCGGGGTTTCTGAACGCGGGCCTGCGCATGGGAGATCCAAGCGCACTCGATTTTCACTGGATGACCGGCGGCGACAACCAGCCGGGATCGTGGAACCTCAAGACAGAGAAGCTGGACGCCGCAAAAGCGCGGACGTTCGATTCGTATGATCCTTTCCCGGCGGACCTGACGAAAACCACGTATCTGGGTGACGGCATCAACGCGAAGATACTGCGCAACGACACGCAGGTGTGGCCCGCGACCGGCTGGCAATATGTCGCCAACGCCACGGTGAATGAGCCGTTTGACGTGACGGTGGATGTCGCCGCAGGGGACCGGCTGGTGTTCCTGGTCAACACGAACGGGGGTATCGGCTTTGACACGACTGATTTCGACCCGGTCATAGCCTATGCGAACGGTGAGACCCACGAGGCTGGCAAGGAATTCAGCGGTGAGCAGGGCAAGAACGGTTGGCGCTATCAGTACCTCGAAAACGGAAAATTCGTCGACCTGGTGTACTACGCGCTGCCGCAGCAGTGGCGCAAGGAAAAGGACAACGCGACGGGCACACCGTTTGTCGACCGCTTCAACCAGCATCCCGACGCCGGGCAGGACGCGGCGCGGGTGTGGACGGCGCCCAAAGCGGGAAAAGTGCACGTCACCGGCTCTGTGTGCAACACGGGCAATGGCCAGAGGCCGGGAAGCTACGGGTTCCGTCCCGGCACATCGAGCTACGCACCTTGGTACGCACTGTACAACCGCGGGACGCGGCAGGGCGTCTTCGTGGGATGGGACTACTTCGGACACTGGGCCTCGTCGTTCGCGCCAGACACGCAGGGGAATGTGTCGGCCGGGCTTGAGGTCGCCGGCTACAAGAACACGTTGGAACCCGGCCAGTCCATGAGCACGCCGAAATCATTCACGGGCCTGTTCCGCGACGACCTCAGAT
>CAIXUF010001054.1 GCA_903922535.1 Candidatus Hydrogenedentota bacterium | reverse complement strand
AGAGCGGCTGCGCGCCGCCGTCAAGGCCGACGCCGGCAGCTCCATACAACGCGGCAGCATCCTGCAGCGCTTCATGGGCCTGCTGGGGCGTGGGTGAGAGCCGGCTTGGCAGCTCAACTCAAGGCCGCGTGCGCTTGCTTGAGCTTTTCCGGGATCGGAATCTTCTGCGGGCACTTGGGAACGCACTGGCCGCACGCCGTGCAGGCGTCCGCCTTGATTTCCCGGCCGCCGTAGCGCGTCTTCGCGAGGTCCCAGAAGTGGTAAACCCGCCCGAGGTTGTAGGCGTCGAAGATGTCTGGCGGCCGCACGCCCTGGGGACACGGCAGGCAGTACTCGCAGCGCGTGCACTTCAGATCGTTCATCGCCTTCAGCCGTTCGATCTGCGCGTTGACGATGCTCACCTCGTCCGCGGTGAGCGCGCGCCCGTCCGCCGCCACCGCGACGTTCTCCTCCACCTGCTCCAGGGTGCTCATGCCGGACAGCGCCACGTCCACGTGCGGGTTGGCCAGCACGAAGCGCAGCGCCAGCTCCGGCACGCGCCGGACTTCCGGCAGCAGTTGCCGCAGGAGGTCGCTGTCCGCGCCCAGCGTGCCGCCCGCCACCGGGCCCATCACGATGATGCCGATGTTCTGCTGCCGCGTGTACGCCAGCGCGTCCTCCAGGTCGCGGTTCAGCAGGTTGTACTGGAGGATCACGGACGCGAACAGCCCTGAGTCCGCCACCTGGCGCAGGGCCGCCGGGCTGTCGTGAAAGGATGTGCCGATGTGCCGGATCAGCCCCTGATCCCTGGCCTTGGTCAGCCAGCGGATCACCCGCGGCTTGACCGCGTTCTCAAGCTTTCCGGCGCTGACACCGTGCGTGTTGTAGAGGTCAATGCAACCGACCTGCAGCCGTTCCAGGCTGTTCTCCAGGTTCTGCCACCACACCTTCTCGTCCTCGCCGTAGTAGTGGTTCTTGGTGGAGACCACGATCTTGTCGCGCCAGCCCTTCAACGCCTCGCCAACCGCCCGCTGGCTGTCGTCGGCGCAGTACATGACGGCCGTGTCAATGAAGTTGACGCCCGCCTCGAAGGCGCGATGGATCATGGGGATGGCCAGCTCCCGGTCCACCGCCTTGTCCTTCATTGGAAGCCGCATGGCTCCGAATCCCAGACGAGAGACTTTCAGACCGGTTCTGCCCAGCGTCGCGTACTGCATGCTTGTGTCTCCTGACGCCCGGCGCGGTCCGAAACGGATCGGCCTCCCGCCAAACCGCGGCGCCGGGAGGCCGTTACACCTGAGCGTCTGCTCAACCAAGAGGAAGGATAACCGACCGCAATCGCGGCGCGCAACAGGTTTTCAGCAGCAGATCACATTCCGGCGGAGCAGCCCGCGCAAAGCGGGCTCTCGCGCTGGGTTATGCGTGCGCTTTACTCGCGCTTTCTTTGTGGCTAATATGCGGTCGGATTATTGCCATACCGCTGACGCGCGAACCATGGGAGTCGTACCTGATGCGAAGATACAAACTGACACTGGGCGTCAACATTGACCACGTGGCCACGCTCCGGCAGGCGCGGGGCACCGTGTACCCGGATGTGCTGGAAGCCGCGCGGCTCTGCGAGGCGGCGGGCGCCCACGGCATCACCGT
>CAIXUF010001053.1 GCA_903922535.1 Candidatus Hydrogenedentota bacterium | reverse complement strand
TCCAGCCGCGCCGCCCGGTGAAGTGGAACTGCGGGCGGTGTTTTTCCCCGTAGATGCCTGCCTCCTCATCGGAGAGTTGGTCGGACAGCTTCATGTTGCGAATCCACCCTGTCGGGGTCGATGGGTTCTCCGGCACAATCGTGAGTAGTTTCCCCATCCATTGGTCCACGGCGAACGTGCCGTTCCAATCCGCTTTGTCGTGGGCGAGATTGACGAAGATCGCATGCTGCAACTCGCCGTCGACCTTGACTAACAACTTCACCTTCGGCGCGCCGTACTTGACCGGCAGATGGACATACGGCTTGTCGATTTTCGGGCATTCAAAGCCCTGCGGCGCAGGTGCGTTGGCGGGTTGCGCCTCTTCCGCCGGACAGCGGCTGAGTGGAAATGCGGCTGCCGCGATGGCTAACAGTAATGTGTAAATAGGGTGTTTCATGGTTTGATCTGACTTATGATGTATTGGATTGACGGAGCGATTTCCCAGGCTTTCACGCTGTTGAACTTGGCCGTCACTTGGCATTATTGGATGAATCGCTGTCACATTGTCGTCTGTTACTCCGCGAAAGCAGCGCAACTTTCGCGGGGCGGAAGGCGCCACTTGTTTCTCTAACGATGCTTATTGCGGTCTATCGAACAGCGACAGATCCCAGCCATCGCGCCACCGGATTTCCATTTCGCCTTTGTCTTTGATCGTCACCGGCAGCCAGACGGTGCGGCTGGTCGATTGGGCATTGTTGCGGATGCTGTCGCCGATCCAGATGAACGCGCCCTTGCGGCCTGCCACCGGGACCACGTCCGTCGTCTGGGTCTGGAAGGTGTTAAGGGAGTGGTCGCCCTGGGCGATCCTGCCCTTGGCCTGCCAAGGGCCGTGGATGTCCGTGGCGACGTGATAGAAGTTCTCATTGACGTTCAGGCCCGTGAGTTCCGAGTGTAGCAGATAATAGACGCCCTCGTTCTTGAACAGGGCCGGTGCCTCGCCGCCGGTGTGCAGCAGTGTGGCCTTGACGGCGCTGAGGCAGTCGGGGGCGAGTTCGTAGAGGCAGTCGGCGACGTTCCAATCGTTGGCGTGCTTGCCGGTGATCAGGTACTGTTTGCCGTCGTCGTCGGTGAACACCGCCGTGTCGGCACCCTGTACCGGTTGGCCGTCCATCGGCAAAATCCCGTGCCATCGGTAAGGTCCCTCGGGCTTGTCGGCCACGGCGGCGGCGATGACGTTGATCTCGCGGAAATGGGCGTCAATAACCTGGAACAGGGCGACAAACTTGCCCGTGCCCCCGGCCCGCAGCAGCTTGCCCCGGCCAGCGGCAATGGTGTAGTTGTAAAGCGGATTTTCCGGATCGCTGGACGCCCCGCAGAGGTTGGTGTGCCGCGTCCAGTTCATCAGGTCCGGCGACGAGTACACGACCATGCCCAGGTTCTTGCACCAGTCGAACGGGAAGCCGGGCAGCTTCTTGCCCCGCCAGTCGCTGCCTAACAGGTAATACCGGCCCTCGTGGAACATGATGCCGCCCATGTGGCACTGAAGCGGCTCGCCCGCATCGTCCAGCCACAGCGGCACGTTGGGGTCAAAGCGCGTCCGCCGTACGGGCAAAAACCGATCCGGGTGCGTGCCCGCCAGGTACTCGATGCGCGACCAGGGGAGCGAGGTGCCTTTTGATTCGGGCCGTTTGGTCTCGCGCGCCAAAACGCCCAGGACGTGCTTGCCATCCGCGAGGTCTTCCGTCGCGAACACCGTCACGTCGTGAGCCTCCTGTTCACTGTACCAGTCGCCCCTTTTTTGATAGATCCCGTCGATATAGATGTCCGCCATCCCGCACGCGGGGCCGGTATCGGCGATCAGTTTCACGTTGGTCCCGGCAAAGGGACACCACATGGCACCACTCCACTTGCCTTCGCGTGCACCGTCGACGGACACGATCCGGGGATCGTTGGCCAAAATGGTTACCGTTGTCCCCGGTGCCGGTTCGGCTGCGGGCGTGGGCTGGGCTACCGCCCCGCCGTCCGCATACACCTGGATCTCGGCCAGTCCCGGGTTGTTTCCCCGCGCACTGAACAAATCGAGCCGCAGCCATGTCACGGTCACCGGCTCCCACCGCACTTCGCGAGGTGCCCCGCCCGGCGGGATGTCGTCCACGTCCAGCGTATCGCCGTTGCTGAACAGGATCTTTCCCCCCTGCGCCCGGTTGGCGGCATCCGCCCGATCGCAGACCACGATCCGTCCGACCTTCACCGGCTCCTTCCACTGGAGCCTGATCCACGGATGCCCCTCCGTGCCCGCCCACTCCGTTGCGCGGTCTCCGTCGGTCGCATTGGCCGGCGGACACGAAGCCTGCTGGCTCGAAACACTGACTTCGGCAACGCGTGCCAGATTGACGGGCTCTGTCGTGCTTGTGCCTGACGCGGCAAGGGTGAAACCACTTGTCCGCACTAACAAAAAAATCGGGCACAGCACCAACGCCGCCCAACGGATTACCACGCTTATCGTCTTCATGTTTTTCTCTTTTCTAACTGATTATTCTTCCGGCGGTGCCGGGGGCCAGACAGAGCGCAGTTCATACGCGGTGAGCGACACCACCTCGGCGGGACCGCCTTTGGCATAAATTTCCAGTTTCCGGTTGTCCTGCGGCGGCAGGAAGCAACTCGTGAGCGAGACCTGCCCGAGGTTGCCAAAGACCTCTAGCGAGGCCCGGTCCAGCAGCATCCGCAAGCGAATCTTGCCGTCGATTGGTTGGAGTGTCGCCGAACGGCCCAGTGCGGTCAGTTTCTTCGCAGCAACGTCGTAGGCGAGCGTTGCGCCGCGCAACACAAAACCCACTTCCGTGGCGCTGCCCAGGTTGATCTCGGCGTCGATGTCGAACAAGTCTCCGCTCAGATCTGAGAGAAAGTTCTCTTCCGGCTTGAGCGGCGTGCCCTGCCACTTATGCGTTTTGGCGCGGAGACCTTCGATCTCCTTGACCGGGTAACGGCACAGGCGCAGGCCTTCCGGGCAGGTCCGCAGGGTCAACTCGCAGGGCACGGACATCTGCTGATTGAACGGCATCCGGGGGAATTGGCCGCCGCTCATCCAGGCGATCTGAATGCGCCGTCCATCTTCCTGAGGAATGTCGCTGTAGGTTTGGACGGCCTGATAGTTCGCGCCGTAATCTGCCGTAAGCGGCCCGGCCTCTGTCGTGTACTGCTTGCCATCGAAATCCCCGATCACGTATTTGCCGTAAAGCGCCCCCGTCAACACCCATTTGATACGGGCGCGGTCGCCATCCACGGGCAGGGGAAACAGGTCGGGGCACTCGATCGTGCCGGGAATTCTCAGGTCTTGCAGCCGCTGCCAGTTCTTCAGGTCCGGCGACGAAAGCAGTGTGTAGAGGTTGGGGTCCTTCGGGTCATCCAGGAACAGCGCCAGGATCCACTTCTTGGTCGGCGCGTACCAGATGACCTTGGGATCTCGATTGCCGCCGACTATGTGCTTGATCACCGGGTTCTGGTCGTATTTCCGCCAGGTCCGGCCGCGGTCGTTGCTGTAGGCCATGGACTGCGTGGTAAGCTGGCCTTGCGACTCTTCGTTTGTCCCTCCAGCGGACGTGTAGATACAGACGATGGTTTTCTCGTCGCCTGTTTGGAAGCCCGCCGTGTTGTCCCAGTCCACCACGGCCGAGCCGGAGAAAATGGTGCCCAGCTTGTCCGGGTGGATGGCGTGCGGCAGTTGCTCCCAGTGGAACAGGTCCTTGCTGACGGCGTGGCCCCAGGTCATGTTGCCCCAACTGAGCCCGTCGGGATTGTGCTGGAAGAAGAGGTGGTACTCGCCCTTGTAAAACACCAGGCCGTTAGGGTCGTTCAG
>CAIXUF010001052.1 GCA_903922535.1 Candidatus Hydrogenedentota bacterium | reverse complement strand
GGCACCGTGCGCCAACTGTCCCGCGGCATGCGCATGTACGACGAGAACGGCGAGGCCGCCCTTCGCGGCAAGGTCATAGACGAGTTCCTCGAATACCTGCTGAGCGATCCCTACTTTGCCAAGGACCCGCCCAAAAGCACTGGCCGGGAGCGTTTCGGCGTGGACGTGTACCTGCGCGATGCGCTCGCCAACCGCCGCGAGCACTCCTACGAGGATCTCGTGGCCACGGTGACGCAGGCGGTGGTGCAAAGCATTTCAGATGCATACAAGCGGTACGTGGCGCCGAAATACGAGGTGGCCCACATGATTGTGGGCGGCGGCGGCGCCATGAACAACGCGGTCATGCTCGGACTGCGCCGCGCGCTGCCGGAAGTGAAGATTTTCATCAGCGACCGCGTGGGCATTTCGTACGATGCGCGCGAGGCGATTGCCTTTGCCATACTGGGCAACGAGACCCTCTGCGGCACCCCCGCAAACGTCCCCCAGGCGACCGGTGCCAGCGGCCGGGTCCTGCTCGGAAAGATCACCCCGGCCTGAACGGCCAGAACATCAACACATGAAGGGCCTCCGCTTCCATGATTAGCCAGGAACTGCTTGAAATCCTTGTCTGCCCCGAAAACAGGACGCCCGTGCATCCCGCCGACGACGCGCTTCTGGCGCAGTTGAACGCGGCCATTGACGCCGGAACGGTGAAGAACCGGGCCGGCGAGGCGGTGACGGACCGTGCCGACAGCGGCCTGGTCCGCGAGGACGGCGCCTACCTCTATATCGTTCGCGACGACATCCCCGTCATGCTCAAGGATGAGGCCATCCCCCTCGATCAGCTAAAATAGACTCCTTGAACCGTCATGCCCGCCCTGTCCGCGCCGGCGCACTGCGTCGGCGCTTTGGATGTATTTCATGCTTCGTGTCAGCGACATTGCCCTGCCCCTGGACCATCCCGACGCCGCACTGCGCGCAAGGGTCGCCTCCATTCTTCGCATCGCCCCGGAGGAACTGCGCGAATGCCGCGTGGTCCGGCGCTCCGTCGATGCGCGCAAACGCAACGCCATAGCGCTGATCTACACAGTGGACGTCTCCACGGGCGACGAGTCCGGCGTGCAGCCCGGGGGGAAGGTGGCCACGGCCCCCGACATGGAATACCGCTTCACCATCGATCCGCCGCGCCCCCTGCCGCACCGGCCCGTGGTGATTGGGGCGGGACCCTGCGGGCTTTTCGGCGCGCTGCTGCTCGCCCAGAACGGGTTTGAACCCATCCTGCTTGAACGCGGCAAATCCGTCAAGGAACGCGCCGCGGACGTGCATGCCTTCTGGCGCTCGGGCGTGCTCAACCCCGCCTCAAATGCGCTCTTCGGAGAGGGCGGTGCAGGGGCATTCTCTGACGGCAAGTTGACCACGCAAATCAAGGAGCGCGAGAACCGCTGCGCCAAGGTGCTGAACGAACTGGTGGCCTGCGGCGCCCCGGAGGAAATACTCTGGCTGCACAAGCCGCATATCGGCACGGACAATCTCGTGCGCGTCGTCGAGAACCTGCGCAGGGCCATAGAACGCCACGGCGGCGAGGTTCGCTTTAACAGCCGGGTATGCGAAATCGCCGTTGAGGCGGACGGAATCTGCGGTGTTCGTCTCGATGACGGCACGGAAATCGCCTCGCGGCATGTGCTGCTGGCCATCGGCCACAGTGCCCGCGACACCTTTGACATGCTGCACCGTTCCGGCGCGGCCATGGCGCAGAAAGCCTTCTCCATCGGGGCGCGCATCGAGCATTCCCAGCGCAAACTGGACTATGCCCAGTACGGCAAGGCGGCCCGCCACCCGCGCTTGGGCGCGGCCGACTACAAACTGGTCCACCACTGCGGCAACGGCCGCTCGGTCTACACCTTCTGCATGTGCCCCGGCGGCGAGGTGATCGCCGCCAGTTCCGAGCCGGGCCAGGTGGTGACTAATGGCATGAGCCGCTATGCGCGCAACGCGCCCAACGCAAACAGTGGCCTGCTCGTGGGCGTGGGGCCCGAGGATTTTGGCGACGACCATCCCCTCGCGGGCGTGGCCTATCAGCGGCGCTGGGAGGAACTGGCCTTTGCGGTGGGCGGCGGCAACTACCATGCCCCGGCGCAGACCGTCGGCGACCTGCTCGCGGGACGCGCCTCCTCCGGTTTTGGCAGTGTCAGACCATCCTACTCTCCCGGTGTGACGCCCGCCGACCTTTCCGAGTGCCTGCCCCCGTACGTAATGGCGGCCTTCCGCGAGGCATTGCCGCAGTTGGGCAAAAAGCTCGCGGGATTTGCCCTGCCGGATGCGGTGTTAACGGGAGTGGAGACGCGCAGTTCCTCGCCCGTGCGCATCCTGCGCACGGAGACTTGCGAAAGCGAGACGCTGGGCGGCCTGTACCCCGCGGGCGAGGGCGCCGGCTATGCGGGCGGCATCATGAGCGCGGCCGTGGACGG
>CAIXUF010001051.1 GCA_903922535.1 Candidatus Hydrogenedentota bacterium | reverse complement strand
CAGCGGCGGCGTGTCGGTGAGGCTGAAGGTGATGACGGGGCTGTAATAGTCCGGCGCAACTCGATCCATGGGAAAGGTGACCATGGCACGTCGCACCGAATGCGCCGCATCGGGATGCACCGTTAACACGCGCACATCGGCGGGCACGGTCACATCGCCCAGATTGGCCGCCAATCCCTTGCCCTGCGGCAGTGCGCCCGGGGGGAAGGGAAGCGACATGCGCACCAAGTCGCCCTCAGCCGGGAATTCCGACCGGCGCACGACCGGCAGCCGTTCCGGCTGCGCGTCCATGGCCATTCCGCCGACCGGCGGCGGTGAGAAGACAAAGTGGTCCACCCAGGCCTTGGCGTCGGAGTCATCCCAAGCGCGGGCGGGAAACGCTGTCCCCAGAAGCACGGCCGCCAGAATCAGGCCTTTTGTGAATCGCACCGTTTGCATGGGTCGTCCTTTCGTGTTTTCAGACGGTGTAATCTATGCCCGAGTACATGTGGGGTTCAATGCAGTGTCCCCTATTGAGTGCGTGCGGCCATGCCACCGCTATTCTTCGCGTAGGCCATGCCTGCGCGACCCGGACGCCGGAGCAAGGCCCCGGCATGGAAAGCGGGCCGTACGCACTCAAGAAAGGGATGGACAGACATTCCTTTGCACGCACCGAGTGCCTGGGAAGACGGTGCGCTCCGCTTCGTTTCGGTTCCCCGCAAACACAGCCGGCGGGACGCCGGCGCTCCCAGTTCCCGGACAGCTGCGCGATGCCTATCGGTGCCGTCGCGGCCCTCTGCTGCCCGCGCGGGGGCGCTTGCGGTGGGAGGGGTTGCGGCGGGGCTCGTCGCCTTCGCTGTCGGGTTCGGCAGGAAGCGGATGTGCCTCGACAAAACGTTCTTTCTCCCGTGCCACAACGCGGTCCTGGGCCTCTTCGATGATGTTGATGCTGTTGCAGCGGGGACATCTTGAATGGAGACCGGCACTTTCGTCGAGGTAAACGTAGCCGCAGTAGGAGCAGCGCCAGAGGTTCTGCTTTTCGAGTACGCGCAGTGTGCGCCGCGATCCCAGTTCGCCAAAAAGCCAGAGCGTGGCCGCGCCGAGCAGGATGAGCGCGCTGTAGAGGATGACCGCCGTGGTGAGGTTGATGGTGATCATGGCTGCCCTTCTGCAGGCCGGATGAACAGGGTGGCCATCTGTTTGGCCGAGGCGGTGCCGGCTTCCCCGCCAGCGTCGGCGGGCAGCGGGGCAAAGCGGTATCGCAGCGCGGCGCGCTGGACCGCGTCGATGACGCCCGCCTCGTCCACAACGGCGCACCACACGTTGACCACGCGCCCGGCGGGGTTGACGGTCAGCACGATTTCAACGGGCCAATGCAGCCCCGCATTGGCCGTATCGGCCAGCGCGCCGATGGGCGGGTTGAACAACAGTTCGCGGTCACGCGGCTCGGCGTCCCAGACGATCTCACCGTTGTAGCCAGTGGCGGGATGGTGTTTTGCGACGGCCTGCCGCGCTTTTTCCGGCACAGCCGGGGTTTCGGGCAAGACCAGCCCGCGAAGAGACTGGCCCAGGCTTTGCAGGCCGCCCGCGAAGGTCCCCCAACTGTCACTGGGCCCGAACACGCGGTCCAGGGCGGCGGGATCGGTGCCTGCCTCACTGCGCACGCGCAACCGGTCGAGTTCGGCGAAATCCATCGTGGGCAGTTCGATCTGCGTTTCGGCCGGTTGCACGAGCAGGGGCCCGCGCAGGTGCAGCCCGCCGTTGCCGGTCCATGCGGGCGCGCCCGCATCCATCGCTGGCGGCGCTTCGGAGAAAATCTGGAGTTGGCAGAATTTGGCCTGGGTCTCGGGAAAGACGACCACGATGCGGAAGACCGTCACCATGGACAGGTGAAACAGCGTGGCGATGAGGAAGGCCGCGGCCAGCCGGGGCGGCATGGGCCAGCGCGTACCGCAGGCGTCCCGCCTGCCGCGGGACCACCATTTTGGCCGTGGCGTGGCAGGCGGGACGCCTGCGGCACCACCGGGCGTGGCAGGCGGGACGCCTGCGGCACGGGCGGGCATGCCTACTCCCCCCGCGGCGCGACGGGCTGCTGCGCGGCGATGCCGTAGTGCGTGATCCCGGTGCCGTTGGCGATGCCCAACACGCGCATGAGGCGTTCAGCGGGCACGTTCTTGTCGGGCCGCACCATGACGAGCGCCTCGGGATTCTTGTTCTTCAGTTCCATCAGTGCGCCGCGCAGGTCGGCCCAGTCCTTGACCGGCGCTTCCTCCACATACACATTCCCGCCATTGTCGGGCCCGCCGTCGCCGACGGCGAGGGTGATGGTCATGTCCCTGCGCTCCATCTGCGCCGCGCCCTCGCTTTGGATCAGTTCTATGGGCACGGAGGACTGAACCACAAAAGAGGAGGTGAGCATGAAGAAGAGCAGGAGGAGCAGCACGACATTGACCATGGAGGTCATGTCCAGCGCGGCGCGAACCTTGAGCCCGCTGTTGCGCGGAAAGCGCATGGCCCTAGTACTCGCGTTCGCCGTGACGGCGCGTGAGCAGGTCCATCAGCTCGGAGGAGCCGGCCTCCATCCCGGTCACCATGCCCTGCACGCGGGTCACGAAGTAGTTGTAGACGATGAGCGTGGGGATGGCCACGACCAGGCCGGCCGCCGTGGCGACCAGCGCGTTGCCGATGCCCTCGGCCAGGTCGGCGGGGCTCACCTGGCCGCGCGCGTTCTGGATTTGCGCGAAACACTTGATCATGCCCTGCACCGTGCCAAGCAGCCCCAACATGGGCGCGACGGTGGCGCAGGTGGCCAGGCCGGAGAGGTAGCGCTCCAGCCGGGGCACCTCAAAGCGCGCCGCGTCCTCGATGGCCTCGCGGATGTCGTCGCGGGGGCGGTTGTGCTTGAGGATGCCCGCCTTCATGATGCGTGCGATGGGCGCCTTCGACTCGTCGCACTGCTCCAGCGCCTCCTGGATGCGGTCCTGCCGCAGCACCTGGCGCATGGTGTCCATAAACTCGCGCGCGTCCACGTCGGCCCGGCGCAGCGCCAAAAAGCGCTCGATGACGATGGTGAGCGCGATGATGGAGCACAGCAGGATCGGCCACATCAGCACGCCGCCCCGCGCGATCAGTTCGTAGTATTGGTTCAGGCCCATGCAATCACCCGCCAGCCGCGCCGGCCGCCACATCGTGGCTGACCAGCGTGCCCAGTCCCTTGTCGGTGAAAATCTCCAGCAGCAGGCTGTGCGGCACGCGCCCGTCGATGATGTGGGTGCGGCGCACGCCGAAATCGAGCGCCTTGAGGCAGGCGTCGATCTTCGGGATCATGCCGCCCGAAATCACACCCCTCTGCTTCAACCCCCCCACTTCCTGTGTGTGCAGCCGGTGGATGAGCGAGTCCGGATCGTTCTTGTCGCGCAGCAGGCCGGGCGTGTCGGTAAGAAACACAAGCTTCTCGGCCTGTATCGCCGCGGCCAGGTCGCCCGCGGCCGTGTCGGCGTTGACATTCCAGGTGCCGCCGTTCATGTCGGTGGCGATGGGCGCGATGACGGGGATAAGCCCGGCGTCGCAGACGGCCTGAATGACCTTGGGGTTGACACTGAAGATCTCGCCCACCTGCCCGAGGTCCTCGCCGTCCTCCTGCACCGCCTTGCGCGCGCAGAAGAGCCGCCCGTCCTTGCCGCTCAGACCGACAGCCTCGCCGCCCGCCTGGTTGATCAGGTTCACAATGTCCTTGTTCACGCGCCCGGCCAGCATCATCTCGACCACGTCCATGGTGGCCTCGTCGGTGACGCGCAGGCCGTTCTTGCTAAAGCGCGACTCGATGTTGAGCCGCTTGAGCATGGCGTTGATGGCCGGGCCGCCGCCGTGCACGACAATCGGGTTGAGCCCGAGGTAGCGCATCATGACGATGTCCTGGGCCGTGTTCGCGCGCAGCGCCGGCTCCAGCATTGCCGCGCCGCCGTACTTGATGACAACCGTCTTGCCCTCGAACTGGCGGATGTACGGAAGCGCCTCGATCAGCACGTCGGCCTTCTCAATCCATCGCTGCATGACTGTCCTCCCGGCGTTCAACTTCTGTAATCCGCGTTGATGCTCACGTAGTCGTGGCTCAGGTCCGAAGTCCAGTAGGTTGCCCGGCCGGGCCCGGCACCCAGCGACACATGCACATGAATGTCACGCCGCCTCATCAGCTCCGCCGCCCGCGACTCCTCAAAGGGCGTCGGCGTGCCGTCTTGGACCACTTCCAGCCCTTCTATCGAAATGCTAAGGCATTCGGGCGAAAACTCCGCGCCCGAATAGCCCGCGGCGCAGGCGATGCGGCCCCAGTTCGGGTCCTGCCCGAAGAAGGCCGTCTTGCACAGTTGCGACTGGGCCACGGCCTTCGCGGCAAGCTGCGCCTCGGCGTCGGAGTTCGCGCCCTCAACGAGGATCTCGATGAATTTCGTCGCACCCTCCCCGTCGCGCACGAGCGCCTGCGCCATGGAGATGCAGATCTTGCGGAGCGCACCGGCAAAGGCGCTGAAGTCCGCCGTGCCCGGCTCCAAAAGGGGCGCGCCGGACTGGCCGTTGGCCAGGCACAGCAGCGTGTCGTTCGTGCTGCTGTCATTGTCCACACAGATGCAGTTGAACGAGTGCCTGGCGCAGTCGGCCAGCAGCGCGCGCAAATCGGCGGCGCGCAGTGCCGCGTCGGTGGTGACAAAGCAGAGCATGGTCGCCATGTTGGGCGCGATCATGCCCGAGCCCTTGGCGATGGCGCCGATGCGCACCGTGCCGCAGTCCAGCCGCAGTTCCACGGCGATCTCCTTGGGCACCGTGTCGGTGGTCATGATGGCCGCGGCCGCGTCGGCCCCGCCCGCGGTGGACAGCGCCACCAGGCAGTCGCTGATGCCGTTGGCAATGCGGTCCATGGGCATCGGCACGCCGATGACGCCGGTGCTGCACACGCACACCTCGGTAATGGGCGCGCCGAGCGCCTCGGCCACCATTTCGGCGGTGGCCTGCGCATCGGCAAGGCCCTGCGCCCCGGTGCAGGCATTGGCGTTGCCGCTGTTGGCAAACAGCGCCCGCGCCGTCTCGCGCACGCAGACGCCCTGCGTCCACAGCACGGGCGCCGCCTTCACCCTGTTCGTCGTGAACACGCCGGCCACAACGGCCGGCGCGTCGCTCACGATGAGCGCGCAGTCCCTCTTCGTGGTTTGGAGATTCTTGATGTGGGCGGCAACGCCCGCGGCGCGAAAGCCCCGCGGTGCGCACACCCCTCCGGCGATGGTGTTCATGGGGCCATCCCTCCGTAGCGTAGGCCGTCGGTCTCGTCAAGCCCGAACATCAGGTTCATGCACTGCAGGGCCATGCCCGCGGTGCCGCCCATCAGGTTGTCGATGGCGCTCACAATGATCAGGTTGCCCGTGCGCCCGTCCATGACCCAGCCGAAATCGCAGAAGTTGGAGCCGCGCACGTGCTTCACATCCGGCAGCACGCCGGGCCCGAGCACGCGCACAAAGGGTTCGGCCTCATAGCGCGCGAAATAGGGTGCCGGGTCAAAGGGCCGTTCGGGCCGCAGCGTGATCGTCGTCAGGATGCCGCGCGTGATCGGCGCGACATGCGGTGTGAACTGCACCACGGCGCGGAACCCCAGTTCCTGCTCGATTTCAGGGATGTGCTGGTGGTTGCCGATCTTGTACGCCTTGAGGTTCTCGTTCATCTCGGGGAAATGGAACACCTCGCTTGTGCCCTTGCCCGCGCCGGAAATGCCGGATATGCTGTCCACCACAATGGGCAGGCACGGCACCAGCGGCGCCCGTACCGCAGGCGTCCCGCCTGCCTCGTGCGCCTCCAACTTCCTTTGCCCTTCGCCCTTTGCCCTTTGCCCTTCCTCGGGCACGTCCAGCAGCGGCCGCACCGGCGTCAGGATGCTGATGGGGTAACATCCCGGCACGGCAACAAGGTTCGCGCCTTTCAACGCCTCCCGGTACCAGGGCACGTGCCCGTATACCGCCTCGGGCAGCAGGTGCGCCGCCGTGTGGTCGGCTTTATAATATTTGGCATAGACGGCCGTGTCCTTGAGCCGGAAATCGGGGCCGATGTCGATGACCCGCACCCCGGCCGCGCGCAGCGCCGCCACGGGCTCCATGGACAGCTTGCCCGGCACGCCCACAAACACCACGTCACACTTTTCCGCAAGCGCCTGGGCGTCAAAGGTTTCAAAGCGCAGCGTGTGCATCTTGCGGAATGCGGGCAGCGCCTCATCCAGCGTCTCGCCGGACACGCTGGTGGACGCCAGGGCAGTCAGCTTCACCCCGGCATGCGCCCCCAGCAGGCGGAGCAGTTCCCTGCCGCCGTATCCTGTTGCGCCGACGATACCTGCACGAATCACAATGCCTCTCCTGAATGAATGTAAACCGGCGGTCCATGGACCGCCGGGTAAATGCACCTTTGCCTGAGGCGATTATACGGCGGTGCCGCCGGGGGCTGCAAACCCGGACAAGCAGAAACACGCCTCGCGGCCCTCCCTTTTTGCGTGGCTTGCCCGCACTGGTGGAAAGCTCCGGGCGATTGTGTACAATGGCGTGAAGCGCAGAACAACCAAAACCCAGGAGGTTCCGATCATGTTGAGAGGCATCAACCAGTGGGCGTTTCCGGCGGGCATGCCGGTGGCGGAAGCGATGGGCGTGGCGCGGCGGGTGGGTTTCGAGTCCTTTGAAGTGTGCCTCGGCGATGACGGACCCACGCCCATCACGCTGACCGAAGCGGAGGCCGTCGCGATTCGCTGCGAGGCGGACCGGCTCGGACTCGCGCTTCCAAGCGTGGCCACGATCATGGCCTGGAAATATCCGCTCACCGCGAACGAGCCGGAAGTCCGCGCCAAAGGCGCCGAGGTCGTCGAAACCATGCTCCGCGCAGCCAAATGGCTCGGGGCCGACACGATGCTGCTGGTTCCGGGCGTGGTTTCGCCGGAGGTGTCCTACGATGCCGCGCTCGAACGCGCCCTCAAGGGGATACGCGCGCTCGCGCCGCTGGCCGAATCGCTCGGCGTTTGCATCGGCGTCGAAAACGTCTGGAACAAGTTCCTGCTCAGCCCGGTCGAAATGCGCGACTTCATCGACGCCTGCGAGAGCCCGATGGTCGGGGCCTATGTGGACACGGGCAACGTGATGGCCTACGGATATCCTGAACAGTACCTGCGCATTCTGGGCCGTCGCGTGCGCAAAATCCACGCCAAGGATTTCCGCGTGTCCGCGGGAAACATGGACGGTTTCGTCATGCTTATGGAGGGCGACGTCAACTGGCCCGCCGTCATGTCCGCGCTGCGCGAAATCGGCTACGACGGCCCGCTCACCGCCGAATACGGCCCCTACAAACACGGCGCGGAAACCATGCTCCGCCACGCCTGCGCCTCACTCGAAACCATCATCGGCATGGCATAGTTGAAATAGGGAGGCGTGGCGTGCGGGTGATCTCGCACTCACGGAATCAGTCGGCACAGTGGACTTTATGGACGGCATGGACGATGTGGATGTGAAGCCTGCTCATCTGAACGTTCGAGTCCCTATCGTCCATATTGTCCACGCCGTCCATAAAGTCCATGATCCGGAAAAGTCCTGGCCGTCAATTTCACGGTCGCCTTTGCCCATGAGGTGATTAATATGCCGCGACTGGTTCTTGTGTCCATTGGCTTGTGCCTCTTCGCCGCCACGGCGCGGGCCGGAGAACCGCGGCTGCTGTTTCCACCCGCATCGCCGCCCGCGGCAGTGGTGGATGTGGTTGATCTGCGCGACGCAGCGCCCGACCTCCGCCTTGCCGCAACCACGCTGCAGGGGCTTGTGAACGCGGGCGATGAGGCGTCGGTCTTTCTGCTGCTGTCGCCGACG
This sequence comes from Candidatus Hydrogenedentota bacterium, assembly GCA_903922535.1. The sequence continues at coordinate 3,047 of CAIXUF010001051.1, read as the reverse complement.
GACGTGTTCTGGCGCGACCGGTTGACGGAGCGCGGTCATCTGCGCGGCGTGCGCGCGCTGACGCCCGCCGCCTTCTTCGAATCCCGCGCTTCGGCCTTCGACCGGGTCTATGTCCACGACCCCGCGCTGCCCGCAACGATCAACATCGGCACCATGCTCGCCTCACTGCACCGCGGCATCGTGACTTCAGCGGAAATCGCCCCCGTGCTGGCGCCGGACAAACCCGTTGAGGATTTGCGCGGACGGTGGAAGACGGCGGCCGAGGCCTATGAATGGGCCTTCACCGAACTCTGGCCGAAGATGAACCCGCGCGTGCTCGCCTGCCTGTATCCCGACCCGAAGATGAGCGGCCTGCGCGACTATCTCGTGCGCCAGCGCGTGTTCACCTTCTGGATTACGGACAAGACAAAGGACGCAGAGGCGGCCCAACGCGAGCGCGCCCTGGCGGAAAAGGGGATGGCCGCCGCACCGCCCAATGTGCCCGTGCTCGGGTTCTGGTGCAGCGGGCCCGATTCGGGCGTCGGCGAATACGATGGTGTCGGTCTGGCTGGAGAATACGGAAAGATCACCGTTGTGTCAGACTGGGTGTCGAACTGCTCGCTGCTTTCCGGGGTGAGGGTTGACTTTGCGCCGTTGGCGAAAGCGCAGCGGGCGCGTGGCGAAACGCCGCCGCCCGGCCTTGATCCTTCGCGGGTATACATCGCGTTCAATGTGGTCGAATCGGGTGACGCGCCATCCTACCTGGAAACATGCCAGACCGGGGTGTGGGCCGATCCGAAGCGCGGCAGCGTGCCCATCGGCTGGGGGGTGGGTTTGGGTGCGGCCGAACTCATGCCGCCCGTGGTGGAATATTACCTGCAAACCGCCACGCCCAACGACCGGCTCTTTGCGGCCATCTCGGGCGCGGGGTACACGCACCCCTTCCGCAGTTTCATGACGCGCACCCCCGACCCGGACGCAGCGTGGCGGGAATACCTGCGCATCACCGCCGGACTGATGGACCTGCTTGGCTTCACGGAACTCGGGCTGTACACCGACTCTTGGAAACCCGACGACCGTGCCGCGCGCGAACCGGTGCTGCGCCGCTTTGCAGAGGGCGTGCCGCAGGCCGCGCTGATCATGCCCGGCATGGGCCGCGACGACGGGTTGACCGCTGCCAACGCCACGCACACACTCGGCGGCGCGCGTGACGTGATGGTGTCGCACATCCTCACCCGCTGGCCGGAGGACTATGCCGCGCTTCCGAAGGAGAAGCAGATTGACTGGCTCGTCAAGGAGATACAGGCGAACACCCCTCCGGAGCGGCCTGCGTTTATTCAGGCCATGGCGCTGAGCTGGGCCTACGGCCCGGCCGACATTGCCGAAGTGGCGCGGTGCCTGGGCCCGGATTACATTCCGGTTTCGCTGCCGCAATACACCGCCCTGTGGCGCAGGGCGCACCAATAAAAAACGCCCCGGCCTGCGCGAGACAGACCGGGGCGGGATGTGAAACGGTTTCCGCTATGGGAGGGGTATCAGCCTGATGTAATCGCTGCACACGGCCGAGTAGTTCCCCGCCCGGTCACGATACTGCACGCGCACGGTGTTGTACCCGTTCGGTCCCGGCAGCAAATAGGTGTAGGGGCTCACCACCGGCATCCAGTCGGTCCAATGCGCGCCGTCATCACTGAAGCGCATCAGGTTGACGCCGCTCCCGGACCCGTCGTTCCAGGTCAGGCCCAGCGAGACCACATGGTCTACCGTGCCCGACGCGCCGCCATTTATGATGATCGAGCCCGTCGGCACCGTCGCGTCAAGCCGGATAAAGTCACTGAACACGGCGGACCGGTTGTTCATCTGGTCAAGGTACTGCACGCGCACCGTCTTGTAGCCGTCCCCCGCGGGAAGCGTGTGGGCGCGCGTGGTCTTGAGCGGTTCCCATGCGGTCCAATGGGCGCCATCGTCGCTGAAGCGCATGCGCACCGCGCCGGTGCCCGCGCCGCCGGACCAGGTCAGGCCCAGCGTCGCGGCGGTGCTTTTCGTGGTGGAGTTGTTCTCATTGATGACGATGCCGCCGGTGATGCCGGGCTTAAACACCGCTATGCGCATTCCGCCCGCATTCGTGGTGAAATGGGTCGGGTTGCCTGTGCCCACATTGTTTCCGTGACCGTCATCCCAGTGGTCGAACAGGGTCCCCGGGTCCGGAAGCGCCGTAATCGGCACGTCCAGGTTCAGGGCATATTTGTAGCTGCCCACGGGCGGGTTAATCCACCCGTCTCCACTGATATCCGTGTAGAGCACCACGCCGCTGGGGGAAAAAGAGGCTGTGGCCACGAGGTCATCCGCCGGAACGGTGCCTGTCCAATCAGGCAGAAGGAAGTCAATCACAGTGCCGCCGCCGCCGATGTCCATGTGCCAGCCGCCGAAATAGCTGGACGCGGTGTCTGCAATCAGCTCGAGGGGATCGCCCACCGTCACAGGGGTGGTGCCCGCAGCCGGGTTGGTGTCGCCCGTGCCGTTGTGGACCACCGTGAGCTGCACGGTTTCCGCCAGCATGGTCTGAAGCGTTGCACCCAGCAGTGCCGCACTGCCGGGAGACGCCACGGCCGCCGGGCCAAGCAGGCACAACGCCGCTCCCAATACCGGCACGAGTAAACGTTTCATAGATTTGCCCTTCTGTGTGATGCCGGCTTGGGCACGACAGCCCGTGAGCCGCATTGGTTCATAGAATGTCAAATCCATGTTTGGACGCCAAGCCCGGCGTAAGATTCCGATTCTGACGAAGAAGGGCCCCCATGTCAAGACAATAATGTTTGCTGGCAGGCATTACGCGCACACGACCCGCGGATCTCTCACGCTTTGCACGGAAACTTTGTCTCGCATGCGGTGTGCAGAGGGTTCGCACGGTGCATTGTGTTTGATACGGCACGCGCGTTCTGGAGGGCGGGAACTGCACTGCAGTATTCTGTGGAGGGGAAAAATTATATGAAAAAAAACGGGTGCGGAGCCGCAGCAGGGGAAGGGGAGGGGAGGAAGTGGGGGGAAACCTGCAACGACTCCGCATATCT